>JBIIYT010000107.1:0-7617 GCA_044346675.1 Rhodoferax sp.
CGAGCAAGGAATCCTGCACCTCGGCCACCAGCATGACGGGTAACTGCACGCCTGGAGAGGAGGTCGTTTTCGATGATGGTTGCATTGTCTTAAGTCCTAAACACCACAATGTTCGTCAATCAAAACTTGTACTACGATCAAAATCCACTTACACAACTCTAGGTTAGCAGGATTCAGCGCAAATGGGGGAAAATCGCACACCACAAAGTCACATTTCAAGCACACCCAGCTTGCCTGTCCCACATTTGAGGGCTCATAATGAAATGAATGATAGCGCCGAATATGGAACCCAGACTACCGGATAACCCTATAAGAATCCTCCATCTTGAGGATTCAGAGCTGGATCACCAACTAGTGTGTCGCGCCATCACCGCTGCGGGTTTGCAATTTGCCATTGCCCGAGTTGACACGCTGGCAGACTTTTCAAACGCTACTGCGCAAAGTGCTTTTGACCTAATTTTGGCCGACTACCGCTTACCGGGCTTCACAGCCCTAGATGCTTGGCACGCATTGCCGCCAAGCGACGAGCGTCCCCCGTTTGTTCTGCTCTCCGGTGCTATTGGGGAAGCGGCGGCCGTAGCCGCCATCCACATGGGCATTAGCGACTTTCTGCCCAAAGACGAATTAGCACAACTCGGACGCCTGATTCTGCGCACGCTGCAGACCCACCAGACCAAACAAGCCAAGCTGCGGGCTGATCTGGAACTGGCACGGTCTGAAAAGCGCTTGGCAGAATTTTCAGAATACCTGCAAACGGCCATTGAAAACGAACGTGCGGCCATTGCACGTGAAATCCATGACGACATTGGAGGCTCTTTGGCAGCGGCCAAACTGGATTTGGCCTGGATATCGCGCCATGGCGCAGACAACGCCACCCAGGAGCACATCCATGCCGCCACCGAGATGCTGCAGCACGCCATAGGCGCTAGCCAGCGCATCATGATGAATTTGCGCCCCTCCATTTTGGACCAAGGCATCTTTGCATCCGTTCAATGGCTGGCGCAAAATTTTGAAAAGCGCACCGGGATTCAAACCCTTTTGCGCGCCAACAATGAACACCTAAGCGCCTCCAAAGAGGTTCAACTGGCGGCCTACCGTGTGGCGCAAGAGGCCCTCACCAATGTATTGAAATATGCCAATTGCAGCTTGGTGCGCATTGAGTTGTCGGACGCTGAAAACGTTCTCACGGTGGAGGTAAGCGACAACGGCAAGGGAATCTCTGCCCAAGAGCTGGAAAAACCGGTGGCCTTTGGCATTCGCGGCATGCACGAACGCGCCAAACTAGTGGGCGGCTGGTTAGACATCAGTACCCAAGCCAACGTAGGCACGTCTGTCATCCTTTCGGTGCCGCTGACCCATGCCCCGCAAGCTTGCAAGGAGGATTTTCAAGCGTGATCCGTGTAGTACTGTGCGATGACCATGCCATGGTGCGCCGGGGCATTCGAGAGACTCTGGCAGATGCAGTGGATATACAAGTGGTGGGCGAAGCCGCAAGCTACGCCGAGCTGCGCGAACAACTACGTCTGTGCGAATGCGATGTTTTGCTGCTTGACCTCAACCTCCCAGGGCGTGGCGGCTTGGAAGTGTTGGGTACCTTGCGCGAGACCCACTCAGCGATCAAAGTGCTCATCGTTTCCATGTTTGCAGAAGACCAGTACGCCATCCGCTGCCTGCGTGCGGGTGCACACGGCTACCTCAACAAAGCGGGCGACCCGATCGCGCTCATCAATGCCGTACGCACCGTGGCCCAGGGGGGTAAATACATCTCAGCCGAAGTCTCCAACCTACTGATTGACAACTTGGCAGCCCCGAAAACGGAAGCATTGCACGACACGCTGTCTGAGCGCGAACTTCAGACACTGCTCAAGATTGCCTCAGGCAAGCGTTTGGCGGACATTGCCCAAGAGTTGATGCTCAGCCCGAAGACGGTAAGCGTCTATCGCTCACGCTTGCTAGAAAAGCTCAAACTCTCCAACAACGCAGAGTTGGCGGTTTACGCTATACGCAACGAGCTCGTCTGAGTGGGGACGGCGCCCATCAAGCGCCACCAAACACTTCAATCACCCGCTCCATCAGCGCCATAAAAGGCTGGTCCAGCATAGGCAGTGTGACGGCGATGCCCACCAAGCCCACCACCAAGGTGATGGGGAAGCCTATGGCAAAAATATTCATTTGCGGGGCTACGCGGGAAATAATGCCCAAAGCCAAATTGGCAAACATCAACATGCCGACCATGGGCAACGCTATCCATAAGGCACTGGCAAATAAGTCGCTGCCCAACCGGTACAGCTTCATTTGGCCCAAGCTTTGCAGAAAATTTTGATCCACGGGAAAGGACTTAAAACTCTGAATCACCGCCATCAGTACCATCAAATGCCCGTTCATCACCACAAACAGCAAGGCCGTCATCTGCCCAAAAAATCGGGCCACCGCGCTAGACTGAGAGTTCAAAGCGGGATCAAAGAATGCAGCGAAATTAAGCCCCATTTGGAAACCCACCACCTCCCCCGCCAGCTCCACCGCCGCAAACACCAGGCGCACCACAAAACCAATGGCCAGACCAATCCCCACTTGCTGCACCACCACGCCCCAGACCTGGGGTGAGTTAAACCCTATGACGGGCATCTCGGGCAAACTGGCTTGCGTGCCAAGCGCCACAAAAAAGGCCAAGGCAATCCTGGCCCGCACAGGAAAAGCCCGAGAAGAAAACACCGGTGCCGCAGTGAACACGGCCAAGACCCGCAGAAACGGCCAAAAGATGGGGGAAACCCAGGCTGCGAGTTGCGCCTCGGTCAGAGAAATCACAGGCAACCTCGCACTACACCACCGAGGCGGGGATGGCCTCGATCGTACGGCGAATGTATTCGACCAGCATGGTCAACATCCATGGCCCCGCAACCGCAAACACCGCAATCACCGCCACAAGCTTGGGCACAAAGGCCAACGTTGCCTCGTGTATTTGGGTCACCGCCTGGAACAAGCTCACCAGCAGCCCCACCACCAAGGCAGCTCCCAGCACCGGGGCGGACACCATCAAAAGCATGAGCAAGGCCTCTTGCCCCATGGTTAAAACCATCTGTGAATTCATTGCGCAGACACTCCCGCTAGGTCACGAAACTGGCCGCCAAGGAGCCAATCAAAAGGTTCCAGCCATCAGCCAGCACAAAGAGCATGAGCTTAAATGGCAGCGCCACCAACACGGGCGACAACATCATCATGCCCAAAGACATCAGCACACTGGCCACCACAATATCAATCACCAAAAACGGTATAAAAATCATGAATCCAATTTGAAAGGCTGACTTAAGTTCACTGATAACAAAAGCCGGCACCAACACGCGGATAGGGGCAGTCTGTGCCGTGGCGTCCGCAGGCAGTTTGGCCAGCTTGGCGAACAAGGAAAAGTCGGACTGCCGTGTTTGCTTGACCATGAAGCTGCGCACGGGTGCCTCAGCCTTCTCCAAAGCCTGCTCAAAGGAGATTGCATTTTTGGTGTAGGGCACATAGGCATCTGCATAGATACGATCCAAGGTGGGCCCCATGACAAAAAACGTCAAAAACAAGGACAAGCCAATGATGACTTGGTTAGGCGGCGCCGACTGGGTGCCCAAGGCTTGGCGCAGCAAGGACAGCACAATGACGATGCGGGTGAAGCCCGTCATCATCAACAGCACGGCAGGCAAAAACGACAATGCTGTGAAAAACAGCAGCGTTTGCACCGGCACAGAGTAACTTACGCCTTGTGCGCCTGTACCCACTAGCAAGGGCAACTGTCCAGCGGTTTGCGCGCAGACCAAGCTCGGCCCGAGCGCTGCCAGCAGCAGTAGCCAGATTTTCCCGCGTCCATGTACCGTTTTCACTTGTGGATCCTTATCTTCGAGAGAGATCGCAGCACGCCTAAGCTGCACCGCTACCGGAGGCTGAGGTCACCACGCTCTGGAGCGCCGTGGACACGGGGGCGCTGTGTAGCAAGGAAATAGCTTGCGGCGTAACGCCTAAGGTCAACCGTACGCGAGCGGCCTGCGGGCCTACTTCAATGGTAACGACGCGCTGATGCGGCCCCACCGCCAATGCAGAAACAATTTTTGACTGCTCTGCCACATCAACCCCTGCGACGATAGATTTAGCGCGCAACCACTTCAAGGCCCACGGCAAACAACATAGCGCCGCAAGAAACAAAGCAACCGAAAACAAAGAAGTAGTCATGCACGCACGTTAATTTTTGCTAACCCGTCGCAAGCGCTCGGAAGGCGTTACCACGTCGGTCAAGCGAATACCAAATTTATCGTTCACCACCACCACCTCGCCTTGGGCGATCAGATAGCCGTTGACGAGCACGTCCATCGGCTCGCCCGCTAGCGCATCCAGCTCCACTACCGAACCCTGACCCAATTGCAAGATGTGCTTGATGGGCACCTTGGTGCGACCCAACTCCACCGAGAGCTGCACGGGTATGTCCAGCACCATGTTGATATCACTCACCGAACCATCCGGATTGACCGTGGATGTAAACGGCTTGGGCGGAGCATCGCCCGCCAAAACGCCACCGGGCTGCCCATCGGCACCCGCTGCGTCAGTCGCCTTTTGCTCCATCAGGGCTTCCGCCCAGTCTGCCATGCCGTCGTCTTCGGCTGCGTCGGGTTTGTCTTCATTGGCCATTGCTATCTCCTAACCAGTTGTGGTCGTTACCTCGCAGCGCTTTGTCTATGCGAATTGCATACTTCGCGTTGTGCGTGCCATAGTGACACTCAAATATGGGCACCCCTCCCACGGTTGCCTGAATTTTCGGCTGCCGCTCAAGCTCAATAAAGTCGCCTTTTTTCATCGACAACAGTTGCTCTACAGTGGCGTTGGCGCGGGCCAACTCGGCAACCACCGTGATTTCTGCCGCCTGAATTTCTCGAGTGAGCACATTCACCCAACGCCGGTCTACCTCGATGGCATCGCCCTGGGTAGAGGAGTAAAGCACATCGCGAATGGGCTCCAAGGTGGAGTAGGGAAAACAAAAATGGATCGCACCCGAGATGTCTCCAATCTCCAGCTGGAAGGAGGTGGATATCACAATCTCGCTGGGTGTGGCAATGTTGGCAAACTGCGGCTGCATTTCTGAGCGCTGGTATTCCAGCTCCAGCGGGTAGATACCTTTCCACGCTTTCTTGTATTCGGTGGTGATGACATCCACCAGCCGATTGATCACCCGCTGCTCGGTGGCAGAAAAGTCGCGCCCCTCAATGCGGGTTTGAAACTTGCCAATACCACCATACAGGGTATCAATCACCCCGAACACCAAGGCCGGCTCGCACACGATCAGGCCACTTCCGCGCAAGGGGCGAATGGCCACGATATTGAAATTGGTAGGCACAGCCAATTCGCGCAGGAACGCGCTGTAACGCTGCACCGCCACGGTGCCCACGGATATCTCGGGGCTGCGCCGAATGAAATTAAACAGGCCCACTCGGAAATTGCGCGCAAAACGCTCGTTCACAATCTCCATCGTAGGCATGCGCCCACGAACAATTCGTTCTTGACTCGATATGTTGTAGTTACGAACCTCGCCATCCTCAGGCACGTCCTCGACGGACTTCTGGCTCTCGCCCGTAACGCCTTCGAGTAGGGCATCGACCTCTTCCTGAGATAAGAACGATTCACTCATAAGAATGCAACTGGTGTGTTGTCACTGAACGATGAAACTTGAAAACAAAACCCGCTCCACGGGAAACTCCGCATGCTCTTCTTTGGCTTTGCCTTTTTTGGGCTTGGGCGCAGGTTCCTCATGGCTTTTGCCGCCACCAAAGGGCAGCGTGGCCTCATGCAAAATATCTTTGGCTAATTTTTCTTTGCCTTCGGGTTTGAGGAGCTCCTCTGAGGTACGCTGGGCAATCAGCAATAACACGCCGCTTCGTATGGTGGGCAAGTAGGCCTTCACTTTGTCTGCCGCTTGGGCATCGGCCACTTGAAACGTGACCCCGACTTGAGCCACCCGCTCCCCCCCGGGATCTGCCAAGTTCACCACCATGTTATCCAAGGGCAGGTAGGCAGGCGGGTTCTTGGGCGCCGCTTTTTCCACCTTTGCAGCCACCTCTTCACCGCCCTCGGCATCTTCCGCAGCAGCGCGTTGTTTGCTGATGTAGAAAAAGGCACCGGCACCCGCCAAGGCCAAAATCAACACAGCGCTACCCACGAGCACCAGCATCTTCTTACTCTTGGCTGGTGCTTTGACGGCTTCTTGAGCTTCAGGTTTTGCAGACACTATAAATCCCCGTATGAGTTAAACCATTATTTGCCACACCCAGCACAACTAAAGCAAGATAAGCGGCGCATATTCAACACATTCTTGCGCGCTTCATGTTTCCCCACTTAGCGCCGTGCCCAGCCCCCATCCTAGACGAAAAGGTCAAGAGCCCGCCCCGAGGCCCTGGGCCCGCTAGTCGCAGCTTGAGATGCCACAGACTGTGCGGCCGCCACTTCTCGGGCTTGACGCGCACCCTGTTGCTCCCTGCGCTGTTGCGAACCCGCGTTGCCCGAGCCCGTGGTACCCACCGATACCCCAGAGAGCACCAAGCCCTCGCGTTGCAACAAGTCCTTCAAATGGCTGCTAGCGGCCTCCAGAACATCGCGGGCCTGGGCCTCGTCGGAGCGAAACGCCACGCGGGCCTCATTGCCTTGCATACTGATGCTGACCTCCACCGGATTGTTGCCAATTCCGTCTAAGCGCATCTCTGCGTTTTTAACATCATTCGATATCCAGTACTTCACCTGCTCAGCGACGTACAAATCCGCTGGCGATGCTGCGGCCGTAGGATTCACCACGGAGGTGGACGGCAAGCCGGTAGGGCTAGCAATAGACACGACAGCAGGGCTGCCTTCGGGCGCGCTCGCCTTCAATGCAGAGCGCTCACGCCCCTCATCGTCACGGCGCACCGCACTGACCACCGCTGCCAGTAATGCAGGTGGCGCCACGGTTACGGTAGGCACCGCTTCGGCTTTGGCCACTATCTGCGCATTGCGTGCATCGGCTACCGCACTGGCACTCGCAGAGCTTGCCGTAGCGGTATCAGTGACGAGCTGAGCCATGGCAGCAAAATCGGGCTGGGCCTTCATAGGCTTGCGCGGGCCCGTAGCAGGGCCTTCGCCAGCGGGCAGCGGGATAGCGAGCGGGTTGGCCGCGTCGGTCAATCCTTTGGCAGGTCGCGCAAAGGGGTTCAAGGCTTGAGGGCTTGTGTTTTGTAAGGCGGTCTGACTTGCCGTCATATCGGGCGGCGTGCACGGTGCTGCAGGCAGCAGTTGGGCTGCTTGGGCAAGCAGCTCCGCCGCATCCATAGCCGTGGGTACGCTACACATATCCAACGGGTTGCCCACTTGCGGAGCCGGCATCGCACTGGCAGGCCCAAGGCACGGCGAGCTTGACTCATCCAGCGCCGCCGAAGGAGCCAGTTCGGTGTCTAGGGTTGCCAATATGGCCATAAAACCACCAGCCTGAGCACCCTCCTCGGGTTTGCCCGACTTGGACTTGACGCCCTTCGTCTCGCCACTTGCGGCCGGTTTGGCTTCGGTTGAGGGAGGACTTTTTTCAATTGTCATGTTACTTCTCCATTGAATGCTTTAGCACGGGTACGG
>JBIIYT010000108.1:0-7613 GCA_044346675.1 Rhodoferax sp.
AAAGTGCCTAAGGGGCGGCCTAGTGCAAAGGAGGTGGCAGACAAGGTGATCGAAGCCAGCCGAGCTTGGTCGAGATCTTCAATCGTGTCATCGTCGGCGCCATGAAAGAACCCCCGCAGTAGGTTGTAGCGGGCGTCGCGCTGGTCCTGCACCAGTCGAATCACTTTGCGCATGGGCACACCGACCAACGCCAGTGCATGGCTCGCCAGCATGAGCGAACCCTCAATGGCTTCGGGTACCACCTCGGTGGCACCAGCCGAGCGCAGCAACTCTAAGTCGTGGTCATCTTTGGTTCGCACAATCACCGGGACCTGGGGGGCGTGTGCTTGCACGTGGGCCAGTATCTTGAGCGCGCCGCCGACCTCTAAGTGGGTCACTACCACTGCCTTGGCGCGTGCCAAGCCGGCAGCCATGAGCGCTTGTAGGCGAGCGGCGTCCCCAAACACGACCGAGTCACCCGCGGCAGCAGCTTGGCTTACTCGGTCGGGATCCAAATCTAGGGCAACGTAGCTAATACCTTCTGCATCCAGCATGCGGGCTAAGTTTTGGCCACATCGCCCAAACCCACATATAAGCACGTGCTGGTTGGCCCCAATGCTCTTGCGGGCGATGGTGGTCATGTGCAGAGATTGCTGAAGCCAATCGCTGGCCACTAACTTCATGACGATCCGGTTGCTGTGCATCAAGATAAATGGCGTGGCTAACATGGACAACACCATGCTCGCTAAGATCGGGTTTAGCAAAGCGGGCGAAACTAGTGCCTTTTGCTGCGCCAAGGTCAAAATCACAAACCCAAACTCCCCAGCTTGCGCCAGATATAAGCCGGTGCGCAAGGATATGCCCGCAGTGGCACCAAGCCCCCGCGCTAAGCAAGCGACCAATACTGCCTTCAGGACCGTGGGCACTGCCACAAGAAAGAGGACCAGCGCCCACTGATCTAAGACCAAGCGCCAGTCCAATAGCATGCCAATACTGATAAAGAAAAGGCCAAGCAAAACATCGTGAAATGGTCGAATATCCGTTTCGACTTGATGCTTGAACTCGGTCTCTGAAATCAGCATGCCGGCAATAAATGCACCCAGTGCCAAACTCAAGCCGGCGAGTTCGGTTAACCACGCTAGGCCGAGAGTGATAAACAGCAGGTTTAAAACAAAAAGCTCCTCGCTTTTTCGGCGCGCTACCAAGGTCAACCAACGTCGCATCAGGTGTTGACCGCCCACTAGTAGGACGGAGACCAGTAGCGTGGCCTTCAGTGCTGCCCAGCCGAGTTCACTGGCGAGTTGCTCACCCGATGCACCTAGTGCAGGTATAAGCACCAGCAAGGGAACCACCGCCAAGTCTTGAAACAGCAGTACCCCCATAACGCGCTTGCCGTGCTCGGTTTCTAGCTCCAAACGCTCGGACATGAGCTTCACTAGAATGGCAGTGCTGCTCATGGCCAGCGCACTGGACAGTGCCAGTGCCGTTTGCCACGACATGGCCCACATGGTCGGCAAAAAACCAGTCAGCATCACCAATACAGCGGTGGTTCCAAATACAGTTACTAGTACCTGCAGCAGCCCTAGGCCAAATACATGCCGGCGCATGGCCCGCAGTTTGGTCAAATTAAACTCTAGGCCAATCACAAACATCAGGAACACTACCCCAAACTCCCCCAAATGCCCCACCGCATCGGCGTCGTGCGACAGTGCCATAGCATGTGGCCCTATGACTACGCCAACCGCTAAATATCCCAACATCGGAGGTAAGCGCAAAAACCGGCAGACCACGACGCCCAGTACGGCAGCTAGCAGGTATAAAAGGGTTATTTCCAGTGCACTCATACCTGCATACTATCAAGACACGCGGTAGTCGATAAAATCAGACAATGACCGCCCACGCTAGCCCACCCTCTACGACATCTGCCCAGCGCGCTATCGCGCTTGCCCATGAGACCTTCGCGATAGAGGCGGCGGCCGTTATGGGTTTGAAGGAGCGCGTGGGCCAGCAGTTTGCACAGGTGGTGGCCATGGTGCTGGCCTTGCAGGGCCGAGTGGTCGTCATGGGAATGGGCAAAAGCGGGCACATTGGACGCAAAATCGCCGCCACACTTGCTTCTACCGGAACTCCGGCCATGTTTGTGCATCCCGCAGAGGCCAGCCACGGTGACCTGGGCATGATCACCAGCGCGGATATGGTCTTGGCCATCTCCAACAGTGGTGAGTCGCCAGAGATGGCTGCCGTACTGCCGGTGCTCAAGCGCTTGGGCACGCCTGTGGTGGCAATGACTGGCAACCCAAAATCCACTATGGCCACGCATGCAGCCTTGTGGCTTGACAGCGGAGTGGCCAAGGAAGCTTGCCCTCTGAACCTGGCCCCCACGGCGAGCACCACCGCACAACTTGCGTTGGGCGATGCCTTGGCAGTGGCCTTGTTGGATGCCCGCGGATTTCGGGCCGAGGATTTTGCACGCTCGCATCCGGGTGGCGCCTTGGGCCGCAAGTTGTTGACCCACGTGAGTGATGTGATGCGTTCGGGCGACGCTGTTCCTCGTGTTTTTGCAGATGCCAGCTTCAGTACCCTCATGCGTGAGATGAGCGCTAAGGGCTTGGGTGCAACTGCGGTGGTGGATGACAACAACCATGTGCTGGGTATTTTTACCGATGGCGATTTGCGCAGGCTCCTAGAACAAGGGGTTGATTTGCGCGAGAAAACGGCCCAAGACGTGATGCAGCAAACGCCGCATGCCGTGCGCATGCACTCTCTTGCCGTGGATGCAGCGGAGCTGATGGAGCGTTACAAGATTACCAGCGTGTTGGTACTCGATGATGAGGATTGCCTGTGTGGGGCACTCAACAGCAATGATTTGATGCGAGCAAAAGTTATCTAATGCACCCTGCACTACATTTTGACCCGGCTTTGTTATTGAAAGCCCAAGGCGTAAAAGTTGCATTCTTTGACGTTGATGGGGTGTTGACCGACGGCGGTCTGCTATTTAGCGAATCAGGCGAAACGCTCAAGCGCTTTAATACCCTAGATGGCCATGGCCTCAAAATGCTGCAAAAAGGAGGCATCACTCCGGTGATTATTACTGGCAGAGATTCCGAACCCTTGCGGGTGCGCTTGCTCGCCTTGGGTATTGAACATGCACACTTTGGTACGGAAGATAAGTGCCCTGCAGCAGAAGTTACCCTTCGGACTTTGGGGCTCCAATGGCACCAAGCAGCAGCAATCGGTGACGACTGGCCCGACCTCGGCTTGATGCGCAAAAGCGCATTCGCCTGCGCACCGGTCAATGCCCATGTCGAAAACACTGCCGTGGCCCACTACGTCACCAAAGCACAGGGTGGGCATGGTGCGGCCCGGGAGTTTTGTGACCTCTTGCTAGTGGCCAAGGGTTGTTATGCCAGTTTGTTGGCAGAGTACACGCGGTGAAGTTGAGTATCGTTAGCGCTTGGGAGCGCTTGTTGTTGTACCTTCCTTTGGTGGTGATGGGTTTGTTGGCGCTTGGCACCTATTGGCTTGTGCGCAGCTCTCCCGCGGTAAGCGAAGTGAGGGTTGCTGTGGTTGCCACGCATGAGCCTGACTACTTTATGAAGGGCTTTTCAGTGCGCACTTTTGATGGCGTGGGTCGCATTCGCACCGAAGTGTTGGGCGACAGCGCGCGTCACTATCCCGATACGCAGTGGCTAGAGGTAGACAACATTCGCATTCGCTCATTTGATGAAACAGGCCGCCTCACCACGGCCACCGCCAAGCAAGGCCTTACCAATGAGGACAACTCAGAGGTTCAGTTGGTGGGTAACGCCATTGTGGTGCGCGAAGCCCAAGACCCCAAGCGTGCAGGTGCCGCGCCACGCATGGAATACCGCAGCGAGTTTTTGCACGCTTTCATGATTACGGAGAAAGTCAAGTCCCACAAGCCGGTGGAGTTGTTACGTGGAAAAGACCAATTTACGGCCGACAATTTGGACTTTGACAATGTGGAGCAAGTGCTCCAGTTGCAAGGTCGCGTGCGAGGTGTGCTGGTGCCACAAGCCCAATAGGTCAGGGCGCATCAGCAGACAACAAAAAAGGGCCTCAAGGGCCCTTTTTCTGAACTGGAGAAGTTGAATTCGCCAGTTGTGTGCTTAGTAGCTGCTACGACCACCGCCGTAACCACCACCGCCGCCACCGCCACTACGGCCGCCGCCAGCGCCACCGCCGTAACCGCCGCCGCCACTGCGGCCACCGCCGCCGTAACCGCCGCCGCCAGCACCGCCACCGAAGCCGCCGCCACCAGTGCGGGGAGGACGGGCTTCCATAGGACGGGCTTCGTTGACTACCAAGCCACGGCCACCAAATTGTTGACCGTTCATGCCGGCAATAGCAGCTTGCGCTTCAGCGTCGCTGCCCATTTCCACAAAGCCGAAGCCTTTGGAGCGACCCGTGTCGCGTTCCATCATGACTTTAGCGCTGGAAACGGAACCGTGAGCTGCGAATGCTTGTTGCAAGTCTTCGTCACGGAAGGAATAGGGCAAGTTGCCCACGTATAGTTTGTTGCCCATGAAAGGACTCCTGAAAATAACTCAAAACGCGATGGAGTCCAAAAACGCAATCAACAAACCAATGAAGACTTAAAGCAGACGCGAACCTGACTAAACACCGCAAACCTATATCACCAAAATATTGGAAATACCACACAATTATGCGCCAGTTTGCAAAAGAATTCCAAATTATTTTTTAGAACTTGTTTTGAGTGGTGAAGGTCGGGCTGTCCACCATTTCAAGCTCAATCAGGGTAAGCCGCTATTTCACAAAAATATTTGCACGCTAATGTAAGAAGACCGTGCGGCGGCTGACCAATGGCTAGCCAGTGAATAAGCGCCTTAGCAGCACGGGCTTTGTACTTGAACTTAAACCTTATGAATGGAGTAATTACTATGAACCAACGTGCAATGATCGCCGCTACAGCTGCCACCCTCATGTCTTTGGGCTTGATGGCAGCACCTGCAGCTGCGCAAGACAAAGAAAAATGCTTTGGTATTGCCAAGGCAGGGCAAAACGACTGCGCCAACCTTTCGGGCACCCATTCTTGTGCGGGCCAGTCTAAAGTAGACATGGACAAAGGCGAGTGGAAATACGTGGCCAAAGGCACTTGTAAAGCCATGAAAGGCCTGTCCATTGACGAAGCGAAGAAGCTAAAGAGCTAAACAGCGCACGCATTAGAAGTCCCCCAGCATGCTCCATCAAGTTAACGAGGTGAACGCTACGCGCGCGGCCTCTGTGGGCATTGGCTGGCGGCACCCCCATTACGCCGAGTTGCTCCAGATGCAACCCGAGATTGGCTTTGTAGAGGTTCACTCCGAAAACTTTTTTGCCTCAGGCGGTGCCGCCTTGGCGGTGCTGGAGCAGGGGCGTGCTGTGTACCCCGTAAGTCTGCACGGGGTGGGTTTGTCCTTGGGCGCGGCTGTGGGCTTAGACCTGTGGCATTTAGAGCAGCTGGCCCGATTGGTGGAGCGCATAGACCCAGTGCGTGTGAGCGACCATGCTGCATTCGCGCGAGGTACTTACCAAGGTGCTCTGGTGCACGCTGCAGATTTGTTGCCTTTGCCGTTTACGGATGAGGCCTTGCAGGTGTTATGCACCCATGTGAGTCAAGTGCAAGATCGACTGAAGCGCCCGTTTATGGTCGAAAACCTGTCATCGTACCTGACATGGCGTGTCAGGGCTGATCAGCAGCAACCATGGCAGGAGGCTGCCTTTTTGGTGGAGCTGTCGCGGAGCACAGGCTGCCAGTTGCTGGTGGATGTGAACAACATATATGTCAACGCGCTGAACGCTCAAAAGGCAGGGGCTATTGAAGACCCCCTACAAAGCTGCAAAGCTTGGCTGGATGCGATACCACCTGCGGCGGTAGGCGAGCTTCATTTAGCGGGGCACTGCCATGTGCATGACGCACACGGCGATATCGTGATTGACGACCACGGCAGCCGTGTCTGCGATGCTGTGTGGAGCTTGTATCGCCATGCCACTCAGCGTTTTGGCAATGTGCCAACGCTGCTCGAGTGGGACACTGATATACCCGCACTAGATGTACTGCTAGATGAAGTAGCACTTGCCAAGGCGGTGTGTGATGAGGCTACAACGCAGGTGTCGGCATGAGCACATTGGCCCGCCAGCAGCAGGTGCTGCTTGAAGCTTTGTTTGCTTGGCCTGCTGAAAATGCTATGAAAGCAGTAGCGGCTTACACAATAGGCGAGAGTGGCAGGGGCCTAAAGACTTACCAATCCAATGCGCACGCGCTGGCCGAACGTGCATTGCAGTCGGTCTACCCGGTGCTGGCCCAGTTGCTAGGTGCGGAGAGTTTTTCCCATCTGGCGCGTGCGCTGTGGCACGCGCACCCGCCGGTGCGTGGAGACATGGCGCAGTGGGGCCAAGAGATGCATGCATTCTTGAAAACCAACGTGCAGTTGCAAGACGAACCGTATTTGGCTGATGTGGCCGCCGCGGAGTGGGCCTTGCATGTGTGCGCTAGCGCGGCTAACGCAGAAGCAGACCGCAGCACCTTGGCACTGCTAAGTACCCATGAGCCCGAACACTTGTACTTTGCTTTGGCACCGGGCTGCACCGTGGTGCGAAGTCGATGGCCTGTTGCCAGTATTTTGACGGCGCACACCGAGCAAACCCCGAGTTTTGCCGAGCTTGGGCAAGAGCTGCGCGCAGGCGTGGCGCAAGACGCTGTGGTGTGGCGTTGCGGCCTGCGCCCTTGTGTGCGCCTGGCCTTGCCCGGCGAGGCCGCGTTGCTGGCGGCGCTGCTACAAGGTGCCACCTTGGCCCACGCGCTCGATGCTGCCGCTGACCTGGACTTTGGCGTCTGGCTGCCAAAAGCGGTCCACAGCAGTTTGGTGCTTGCGGCGTGCTTGGTAGCAGCCGCTAACCCCGCGCCATAAAGAAGTGGAACTCCCCATTTACCTACAGAACCTTCTAAAAACATGACGACTACCAACTACTCCAATGGATACCCTCGCACATTAAGCACGCGCTTGCTTGCGGCTTGGTGCGGCATAGACCAGGCATTTGATGGGCTACAGCCCTTGGCAAGCCTGCTGGCGCGCTTGTATGTGGCGCAGGTCTTTTTTGCTTCTGGGCTCACCAAACTGCGTGATTGGGACATCACCCTGGCCTTGTTCACAGACGAATACAAGGTGCCCGTTCTTTCTCCGCACTTGGCCGCTGTGATGGGTACGGCGGGTGAGCTAGTGCTGCCTGTACTGCTGGTGCTGGGCTTGGGCGGACGTTTTGCCGCACTGGGCTTGAGCTTTGTCAACGTGGTGGCGGTTATATCGCTGGCCGAAATTGCGCCTGCAGCCTTGCAGCAGCACATCAGCTGGGGAATATTGCTGCTTGCACTGGTGGTGTTCGGCTCTGGCCGCTGGGTACTAGACAAGCCGCTACGGGCCTGGCTGTCTAAGCGGTAAACCGCAGTATCCTTTGGGCATGCCAGACGCACCTCAGATCCGTTCAGCCCCTGCATTGCACACCATGGCCCAGCGCTGGTGGCCTAGGCGCATTGGTTTGCGCTTGGCGCTGGGGTTTGGGTTATTGGTGTTGCTGATGTTTGCCGCCTTGGCCAAAGCCAACTGGCATATCAA
>JBIIYT010000109.1:0-7570 GCA_044346675.1 Rhodoferax sp.
GCGCGGCCTCTAGCGTTGCAAAGCCTTTGACAGGGAACTCCGGGCGGTACTTGGCAGTACGAAACAGCGACTCCGCATAGGCGTTGTCATCACTCACCCGAGGACGTGAGTACGACGGCTTGACGCCCAGCCATTGGAGCATGGCAAGCACTGTGGTCGCCTTGAGCGTGGAGCCATTGTCGCCATGCAATACCGGTTTGACAGCAAGGGCTGCAATGCCCTCAGACAAGGCAGTACGGCGCACCAAATGCACTGCATGGTCGGAGCTGTCATTGGCGTGCACCTCCCAGCCCACAATCTTGCGGCTGTACAGATCCAGAATCAAATACAGGTGAAACCAGCGACCAACCACGGTAGCGGGCAAATACGTCATATCCCAACACCAGACTTGGCTGACCCCGCTGGCGATGTGGGTCGTAGGCGGGCGTTTGGCTCTGGGGGCCTTGGCGCGCCCTCTGTGAGCGGTTTGCCCGTGTGCGCGCAGCACCCTTGCAAACGTGGACTCGCTGGCCAGGTACACGCCCTCATCGGCCAGCATGGGCACGATGCGCGCGGGTGGCACCGCGCTAAAGCGCGGCTCATTGGCCACCTCCACCAGCATGGCACGTTCATCGGTGCTCAGGGCATGGCTGGGTGTTGGACGCTGCGCGGTGGGCCTGCCATCGCCCTTGGTCAGGCCATCATGCGCATTCCAGCGCTGCAGGGTACGTGCGTCTATGCCCGCCACCTCGCAGACCGGCTCCAGCCGTGCGCCTGCATCGCGGGCGTCCTGAATGTCTTGGGCTAAGGTGCGGCGATCTTCGAGGCCAATCATGCGTCCTCGCCCTTGTTGTAGATCGCCGCGACTTTTTTTGACAGTACCAGCAGTGCGGCAGTCTCAGCCAGCGCCCGGTCTTTGCGTAGCAACTCCCTCTCCAGCTCTTTGATGCGCTTGCGATCATGCCGCGTTGCTTGTGGACTGGCTCGTGCGTCCTGCGGTTCGGCCAGCGCCGTGGTGGCACTGGCACACCATTGGTCCAGTTCAGAGGGGTATATCCCTTGTGCGCGGCACCAGGCGCTCTTGTCGGCCTCAGATAGAGCTGCCGTGGTGATCACAGCCTGCAATCTCGCCGGCGCAGTCCATGCCCGCCCTCGGGCGGGCATGGACTGAACTTCTTCTCTCCAGCGTTGTAGTGTTCCTGATGCAATTCCAACTTCCTTAGGAATACCAACTCCAGTGTTGCGCTCTCAGGCGGCAACAGCCGAGCTACTGCCCGATCCTTGAATGATTGTCCGTAACGTGCCACTGATTTCCTTCATCGCCGCCCCCGGGTTCTTGGTTCTAAGGAGGCGACAACTATTGTGACGCGGGGGGTGCCGAATGGCAAGCAATTACTGTTGCAATAGAAATGCAACAAAGCTAGTCAATCTGAAAATGCAACGGAATATTGGCAAGAACCAGCAAACTTCATTGAAAAATTCAAACGCAACAGTAAGCCAGTACTACCTAGTTTATGAAGTATTTAACGGTGAAAGCGTTTGGTTTACGCATGGCTTTACCACGCCCCTTTGGGCCGTTTGGAACGAATGGACTTTGCTATCAGCTCCATCGAGTCGCTGCGCTGGGCACCTTTCGCAAAGTCGATGGCGGTCAACCCCAAGTTGTTTTTTAGCTGGGCATCCGCACCTGCATCTAGGAGCAGCTTCACAGCGGAGGGGCCACCGTACATAGCAGCCATCATCAAGGGCGTGCTGCCATTGGGGGAAGCGGCGTCAATGTATGCGTGATGCTCTAGCAGCAACTGCATGACTTCGACATGCCCACCGGTAGCGGCATAGTGCAATGGGGCCCAGCCCGGCTTATTGACGTCGGCATCTCTGGCAATCAACCTTTCACAGATCTGGCTCAAGCCGCGCAACGCAGCCAGCATGAGGGGGCTTTCGTCCTTTTCGGTGCGTACCTCCACTTGGGTCGCGTCATCGTCCAGTAGCGCGTTCACCACGTTCAGGGCGCCGGCCCTCAAGGCCAGTATCAAACCATGCTGGCCCTGGGGGTCACGCGTATTGGGGTCAAAACCACGATTTAACAAGGACACAACCAGTGGTGCGCTGTCACGTTCAATAGCGGCAAAATAGTCGTCATACGACCCAGCGCTAACCGCAGAAAAACCAATTAAAACATATAGATAAACAATATACTTAAAGTAATATCTCATATGAATTCGCGCAAAAAAAGCTCGGAGAAGTTGCGGCTAGTTGCCTCGCCAATCTCTTGTACATGGCATCCCCGTAGCTCAGCCAATTGCTTGGCGACGTAAGGCACGTACGACGGGTTATTGGTCTTGCCGCGAAATGGCACCGGGGCCAAATAGGGGCTATCGGTCTCAATAAGCAACCTATCCAGCGGAACCCAAGCCGCCACATCACGCAGGTCTTGGGCGGTTTTAAAAGTCAAAATGCCTGAAAAGGAAATGTAAAAACCCAAGTCCAAGGCCGCCTTGGCCACCATGGCGCTCTCGGTAAAGCAGTGAAACACACCGCCGGCACAGCCGCTGCCCCCCAGCTCGCCCTCGTCCCGCAAAATGGCCAAGGTATCCTCGGACGCGCTGCGGGTGTGAATGACCAGCGGCTTTTGCAGCTGGCGCGCGGCACGGATATGGGTGCGAAAACGCTCGCGTTGCCAGTGCATGTCAGCCACGGTGCGCTCACCTAAGCGGTAATAGTCTAGCCCGGTCTCACCAATAGCCAGCACTTTGGGCAAGGCGCCCAGTCGCAGCAAATCATCGAAGGTGGGCTCTGTGACGCCCTCGTTATCGGGGTGTACCCCCACAGTGGCCCAAAAATTGTCATACCCGGTCGCCAGTTGGTGTACCTGGGGAAACTCCTCCAGCGTAGTGCAAATGCACAGGGCCCGGTCTACCTGGGCTGCAGCCATAGCGGCTCGAACTTCCGGCAGCGCAGATGCCAATTCGGGAAAACTGAGATGACAGTGGGAGTCGGTGAACATGCTGGAGCGCGTTCCTAGAAGTTTGAACGAGCGCCCCCGTTCAAACACATTTACATGGTCTGCGTGGAGCGATCCGAGCCGATTTGGGCACCCAACATTTGCTCAATTTTGAGCTTGAGCAGCCGAGACTTTTCGTCTTTGGGAAACAAAATCCCCACCCCTTGTGAGCGACCCGCAGCTGCTTTGGCGGGGGTAATCCAAGCCACTGTGCCTGCTATGGGGTAGCGCTGGGGGTCTTCAGGCAAAGACAGCAAGACGTACACGTCATCGCCCAAAACATACTCACGCGTAGTGGGAATGAACACGCCACCTTCGCTAAACAAGGGAATATAAGCTGCGTACAAAGCAGCCTTCTCCTTGATGGAAAGCTGAATCACACTGGGGCGTGGCGTGGATGCGGAAGGAGTGCTCATGGGTAGAAAATTCAATCCCGCGAGTTTAGAGCGGTTTGGGCCTGCCCCACAAGGGCTTCTTGCATTAAACCCACATTAAACGGGTGGTCCATGGTGCGCATGGCACCAGACAAAGACTTGCTCCAAGCACTCAGTGCAGGCAAGGCTGCGGGCAGAGCCAAGTCTGCCGCCGCAAAAAACCGTGGTGTTGCGCCCGCTTGCTGAGCCATCAAATCGTGGCACAGTTTGTGCAGAGCGTCGATCAGTTGCGGCACACTCCAGTCCTTCACGAAGCCCACGTCACCGCGGGCCATGGCTTTGGGTAATGTGCCCCAAGCCAGCGGGTCGCGCCCACTGGCGGCCAGTGCAAGTACATCGTTAGGGCGTCCGCCGGTGGCCATCAAAAAGCTTTCGGCCTGGGCTGCACTGACACCCTGCCCCTGCAACCAAGCCAAGCTTTGTGCCGGTGGCGGCCAGTGCATGGTGTGGCCCAAGCAACGGCTGCGAATCGTGGGTAGCAGTTGGTGGGCAGATTCACTGGCCAGCACGAATTTCACATCCCCCGGGGGCTCCTCTAGCGTTTTGAGCAAAGCGTTGGCAGTAATGGCATTCATTTGCTCCGCAGGAAACACCAGCACCACTTTGCCCCGCCCACGGGCACTGGTGCGCTGACTAAACTCCACCGCATCGCGCATGGCATCCACTCTTATTTCTTTACTGGGCTTGCGCTTTTTGTCGTCCACCTCGGCCTGGGCTTTTTCGCTCAAGGGCCAGCCAAGCTCCAGCATAGAGGTCTCTGGCATGAGTACACATAGGTCAGCATGCGTGCGCACATCAATAGCATGGCAACTACCGCAAGTCCCACAGGCCCCTTGTGGGCTGGGCTGCTCACACAGCCAAGCACGCGCCAGGCCCAAGGCCAAGCTGTATTGGCCCAGACCAGAGGGACCATGCAGCAGCCATGCGTGCCCGCGTTGGGTGAGCAGTTCTTGCAGTTGCGCCGCAATCCACGGCGCGGGGGAGGGTTTGGCAGTCTCACTCATGCCGGTAGCAGGCCCTTGGCGCGTAGTGCACTTTCGAGATCAGCCCAGACCGTGGTGGGCGCTTGGTCAGCGTTAATGCGGGCAAAACGGCCCGGGTCTGCCGCATAACGCTGGGCATAGCCTTGCACCACCTTGTCGAAAAATTCGACCGGTTGCGCTTCAAATTTGTCTGGTACACGGGCACCGGCCAGCCTTTGCGCAGCCACGCTGGCGGGCAAGTCAAACCAAATAGTGAGGTGCGGTTGCAGCAACTTGCCAGCAACTGGAGTGTATTGCGGTACTTGTGTGCCCTGAACCCATTGCTCCAAGGTGGCAAGTACGGCCGGGTCAACGTCGCGTCCACCCCCTTGGTAGGCAAAGCTGGAATCTGAAAAACGGTCGCACAAAATAACTTCGCCACGGGCCAAGCCCGGTGCGATGACCTGCGCCACATGGTCGCGCCGGGCGGCAAACACCAAGAGTACCTCGGTCAGCGCATCCATGGGCTGGTTCAAGACCATGGCCCGGATCTGTTCGGCCAAAGGCGTGCCACCGGGCTCGCGCGTGAGGGTAACCACCCTGCCCTGCGCCCTGAAGGCTTGCGCCAAACGGTCGATATGGGTGGATTTCCCCGCGCCGTCAATGCCTTCGAAACTAATAAACAGTCCACTCATTCGCTCTATCCTTGCCGTCGGGCTCAACGGCCGCGCTGGTATTTGTTGACCGCCCGATTGTGCTCTTCCAAGCTGGCGCTGAAATGGCTGGTGCCATCGCCCTTGGCGACAAAGTAAAGCGCGTTCGACGTAGCTGGCTGCACTGCGGCGAGTAGCGCAGCCTTACCCGGCATAGCGATGGGTGTAGGCGGAAGGCCACCTCGGGTGTAAGTGTTCCAAGGGGTATCCGTCAACAGGTCTGCCTTACGCAGGTTGCCGTCAAACGCCATGCCCATGCCATAAATCACCGTAGGGTCGGTTTGCAAGCGCATGCCTATGCGCAGCCTGTTGTTAAACACCGCAGAAATCAAAGGCCGGTCGCTCGCACGCCCGGTTTCTTTTTCCACAATGCTGGCCAGTATGAGTGCATGTTCAGGCGTTTGTACTGCCGCTTTCGGGTTGCGTTGCGCCCAAGCCGAGCCTAGTTTTTTGTCCATCGCGTGCATGGAGCGCAGCAGCACTGCCATATCACTAGACCCCTTAGCGTAGGTGTAGGTATCAGGGAAGAAGCGCCCTTCAGGAGCGACCCCTGGCCGCCCTAATTGCTCCATGATGACAGCGTCAGACAGCTCTTGTGATTCAGGCTTGAGGTGTTCTGCCTTCAACAATGCGGCGCGAAATTGGCGAAAGGTCCAGCCCTCGACCAAGGTCACACTACGCAAGGCTTCATCACCTTGCACCAGTTTGACCAGCAAACTACGTGGTGTGGTTCCCACCGTCACTTCGTAGCTGCCCGCTTTGATCTTGCGTGATTGACCCGATAGCCTAAACCACCAGTACAGTAGGCTGGGGTGAACTGCCACACCGGCCTCTTGTACGCTGAGCGCAACCTCGCGCGGATTGGTGCCAGGCTCTATGGATAAGTCCAAGGTCGCGGAGCCCATCTCCAAGGGGCGATTGACCCACCACCAGCCCGCAGCCAAGGAACCCAGTGCAAGCGCCAGCAATATTGCTAAAAATAGTCGCACAGCCTTACAGTCCTTATGAAATTATGGAAGGAATCATAATTCAGCCATGAACACTATGAGCATTGAAACGACAAGCGCCCCCCAAGAATCTGCAGTCTTGAACGGTGTGGCCGCCCTCACACACCTAGGAGTCATCAAAGTTGTGGGGGAAGATGCAGCCAAGTTTATCCATGGCCAGTTGACACAAGACTTTTCTTTGTTGGGTTTGGATAGCGCTAGGCTCGCGGCCTTCTGTTCGGCCAAAGGCCGCATGCAAGCCAGCTTTATTGGCTTTAAACGTGGTACGGATGAGGTTTTTCTGGTTTGCAGTCGCGATATTTTGGCCAGCACCTTGAAGCGTTTGTCTATGTTTGTCCTGCGCGCCAAGGCGCGCTTGAGTGACGCCAGCAGTGAATACGCGGTCTATGGCTTAGCCGCCGATGCCACTCAAGATATGCGCTCGCCTGCCGATGCTGTGTGGAGCAAGCAAGATATGGGAGACTCCAGCGTGATCCGTTTGTACCCTGCCCAGGGCGTCGCCCGACAAATGTGGGTCGCTCCAGCCCATGCGCCCGCGCCAGCGGGTGCGCCGCTGGCCCTGGGCGTGTGGCTATGGAGTGAGGTGCGCAGCGGGGTAGCCACCTTGACAGCGCCTGTTTTTGAGGCCTTCGTACCCCAGATGCTGAACTACGAATCTATAGGGGGTATCAACTTTAAAAAAGGCTGCTACCCGGGCCAAGAGGTGGTGGCGCGCAGCCAGTTTCGTGGCACGCTCAAGCGTCGGGCTTACCTAATGCACAGCCCCAGTGAAATGCATGCAGGTGACGAAGTGTTTAGCGCCAGCAGCCCAGAGCAACCCGTGGCAACGGTGGTCCAGGCGGCAGCTGCGCCCAGTGGCGGTTTTGATGGCATTGTCTCGGTCCAACTCTCTGCGCTGCAGGCCTCCGACTTGCGCGTGCGCGAGGCAACTGGGCCCACTCTGACAGTATTGCCATTGCCCTACCCTTTATTGGAAGACATATGAGCCAAATGCCTGCCCAAGCCATCAAACAAGCTGTAAACTTAATCGGTTGAAGCGCAATTGCGAAAAGAAAAGATAGGGTTCATAGATGTCAACACCGTTATCCAAAGAAGAAGCCTTTGCCAAACTCGGGGCCATCACCCGTGAAATGCATGAAGCTTTAACGGCATTGGGCGGCAACCAGCTAGGCAGCATCATGGCTGAGATTCCCGATGCGCGGGATCGCCTAGCCTATGTAGGCAAGATGACCGAAGATGCAGCCAACAAAGTGCTCACCTTGGTGGAAACTGCCAAACCTGAATGTGACGAACTTTCTACCCGTGGCATAGAGCTAAGCCAATCGCTAACGCGCATGGCGGCCTCAAACGACTTCACGGTAGAAAAAGCCAAGGGCCTGATGCTGGTATGCGGCAAGTTTGCCGAGCGCTCCGCCAAGTTTGCCGAAGGGCAGTCTGCCGCTTTAAGCGACATCATGATGGCGCAAGATTT
>JBIIYT010000110.1:0-7428 GCA_044346675.1 Rhodoferax sp.
CAGCTGCCAGGGCGTGCACACCCTCTTGGCCTTGCAGGGCTTGGGCCAAGCCCATGCAAAACTCCCCTGCCCGCCCCCCGCGCCCGCGCGGCGTGCCGGGCACCTGCGCACGCACGGTGACCGTGGTTTCGCCACCGCTCAAAATCACACAGGGTTTGGCAAACGGGTGGTTGACCCGGGCCACAGCGCGGGCTACTGCCGCATGCACCTTGCCCACCTCGCGCGACTCGCCTTCCATCTCGTCGCTCAAAATATACGCCGCCACACCGGCCGCACGGGCGGCCTGCGCGGCCGCGTCTAGCGACTGCTGGGGGGTAGCAATCATGTACACCGTGCTGCGGGCAAAAATGGCGTCGCCAGGCTTGGGGGTTTCTAGCGCGCCTGTGGCCAACTGCTGGTGCAGTTCTGTCGATACGGCAATGCCGTAGCGCTTGAGAATATCTAGCGCCTGAGCGCAGGTGGTGGGGTCGGCCACGGTGGGGCCGCTAGCGATGACCGAAGCATCATCGCCCGGCACATCGCTAATGAGCAGCGTGACCACGCGGGCAGGCGCGCAGGCTGCAGCCAAGCGCCCACCTTTGATGGCAGACAAATGCTTGCGCACGCAATTCATCTCGCCAATGTCGGCGCCGCTCTTAAGCAGCTCTTTGTTAATGCGCTGTTTTTCTTCCAGTGACACACCGCCACCCGCCCACTGGGCTGGCAGGGTGAGCAAGGCGGAGCCGCCGCCCGAGATAAGGCAGATAACCAAGTCGCGCTCGGTGAGCGCCTGGGCCAAGCCCATGATGCGTTGCGCGGCGGCCAGCCCCGCAGCATCGGGCACCGGGTGCGCGGCCTCTACCACTTCTATGCGCGGCGCAGGCGCTCCCGCCGGACGAGGCGGTGTGTGGCCGTAGCGGGTGACCACCAAGCCGTGCAGCGGCGCGTCTGCAGGCCACGCAGCCTCTAGCGCCTGCGCCATTGCGCCGCCCGCTTTGCCAGCGCCCAGCACCAGCGTGCGGCCACCGTTAGCGGGCGGTGCTGGTAAATGCGCGGTCAGCGTGTGGGCAGGCAAGGCGCGGCGCACGGCCACGCCGTAGAGGTATTCCAAAAACGCACGTGGCTGGACGTGCGGATTAGGGGCTTCACTGTTGAGTGCGTCGAATTTCACTTGGCTACCTTTGCTATCACCGCGCCGCCGTCAAACCACTGTCGTACCAACTCCCGCTCGGCCTCGGTCATGCCCGTGGCATTGTTCAGCGGCATAGCGCGGGCCACCACCACTTGTTGGAAAATGGCTTGGGCGTGGGTGGCTGCGGCTTGGGGGCTGTCTAGACGCACGTTTTTCATCTGCACCACCTCGCCGTGGCACTGGTAGCAGCGCTGAGCTAGCACGGGGCGCACGTTTTCATAAACTACCGGGACTTTCGCGCTTATTTCACTGGCGCTAGAAGCTCCTGAATTTATAGCATTAGCGACGGCTGGTGGCGTGGGCTTGAGCCACACCAGCACCCCCGCAATAGCCACCACGCCTGCCAGCGCATACGGCCACGGGTGCCGGTTGCGCCCCAGCTTGTAGCCATGGCGCAGCACAAAAAACTGGCGAATGGCGGCCCCGGCGGCCATCATCAGCACTAGCACTAGCCAGTTGTGCGGGTGGCTGTAAGCAAAGCTGTAGTGGTTGCTCAGCATGGCAAACAGCACGGGCAGCGTGAAGTAGGTGTTGTGCACGCTGCGCTGCTTGCCGCGCACACCATGCACAGGGTCTACCGGCTGCCCTGCTCGGATGGCAGCCACCATTTTGCGCTGACCGGGGATGATCCAGAAGAACACATTGGCGCTCATGGCGGTGGCCAGCATGGCACCCACCAACAAAAATGCGGCGCGCCCAGCAAACCAGTGACAAGCCAGCCACGCCGCAGCGCACACCAGCAAGGCCACCAACGCGCCCACCCATGCACCGCCGTGCTTACGCTGCCCTAGGCTGCGGCAAATAGCGTCATACGCCAGCCAAAACACCACCAAAAAACCAAGCGCCACTGCAACGGCTGCGCCAGGGCTCCAAGCCATGACTGACTGGTCGATAAGGTAGGTGCCCGCATTCCACAAATACATCACCGTGAAGAGGGCAAAGCCAGTCAACCACGTGCTGTAGCTTTCCCAGTAAAACCAGTGCAGGTTCTTGGGTAGCTGGGGTGGAGACACTGCAAACTTCACCGGGTGATAGAAGCCGCCACCGTGCACCGCCCACAGCTCACCACTCACGCCCTGGCGCTTGAGGTCATCGTCCACCGGGGGGGTGAGGCTGCTGTCTAAAAAAACAAAATAGAACGAAGATCCAATCCAAGCAATGGCGGTGAGCACATGCGCCCAGCGCAGCAGCAAGTTGGCCCAGTCAAGTAGGTAGCTTTCCATGGGGCTCATTATGGGGTGAGGGGCTGGGGGCACTGAGCGTTTGCAATAGCTGGGCCGCCACCGCCACCGCAATCACTTCGGGGCGCTTGTCGGCAATGCCGGCAATGCCTATGGGGCTGGTGATGTGGGCCAACTCGTCCGCCGTAAAACCACGCGCAAGCAAGCGCTGCCTAAAACTCGCCCATTTCGTCTTGCTGCCAATCAGGCCCACGTAGGGCAAATCGCCCGTCTGGCGTTGGCGCTGCAAGCAGGCGGCCACTACGTCCAGGTCTTCCGCATGGCTAAAGCTCATGATCAGCACTTGGGAGCCCGCTGGCAGGTGGGCCACTGCGGCTTGCACGGGGTAGCTGTGTTCGCAGTGCACATTGGCGGGTACTTGTGCGGGAAAAATTTCGTCGCGACTATCCACCCAGATCACATCCATAGGCAGCTTGCCCAGCACGTTGATAAGGGCCTTACCCACATGGCCGCCACCAAACAAGGCCACGGGTGTGTGCACCGGTGCAAGGCGCTGGCGCAGTGCAGCGGTGTGCGTGGCGTCCACCCGCTCGTAGCGCAAGTGCACCGCGCCACCGCAGCACTGGCCTAGGCTAGGCCCCAGTGCGTAGCGCACCACTTCTTCGCCTGCAAGGGCTGGGCTGTGCTCTGTTTGCACTAAAAGCTGGCGGGCGTAGGCCAGGGCGTCGAGCTCCAAACGCCCACCACCCACAGTACCCACTACGCAGTCGGTAAAAACTGCCATCCATGCCCCCACCTCGCGTGGTGTGGAGCCATTGCTGCTATGCACGCTCACCAGCACTGCAGATGATTTTTTTAACGCACCGAGAAATTGCGAGATTAAACTCACAATTGGATACCTTTTCTAGTTCCCAAAACTCACCCCCTACGGTAAATTAGTACCAAGGTAGTTTTACACCATAAACGAGACACGCTATGACACTGCACCCCCCGAAACCATTGCAAAAGTTCCTCAAACCTGCCGCGCTGTGGGCTTGCATCGCTGCTTTGGTCAGCGGGTGCTCAACGCCTCCCCCGCCGCCGCCTCCTCCTGCGCAGCCTGCCCCCGTGGTGGTAGCGCCGCCTCCCCCACCCCCAGCACCGGTGGCTGCACCCGCTTTGCCCATACGCAGCACTTCTGCCGCCAACTCCTTAGAGGCCTACCGGCGCGACGTTGCTATCCACCTGTACGCCCAAAACAACCACGGCATCTACCTAGGAAAAATGCCGCCTTTGCTGTATGCAGTGGGCGTGTTGGAGACCGACATTGACGCTCGCGGCTATGTCATTGCGGTGCGCTGGATGCGCGCCCCCAGCCACGCCCCTGAAGTGATGGTCCAAATTGAACGTATGGTGCGCCAAGCATCCCCCTACCCCGCTCCGATCCACCTAGGCAAGGTCACCTATACCGACACATGGCTGTGGCACAAGAGCGGGCGCTTTCAACTGCACACTTTGAGCGAAGGTCAGCTCTAAGCTTAGCCCCCAGTCTGTGCGCTCACCACTCTGGGCCCGTTTACTCATCCACACCTTGGTGTGCCTAGGCTTGAGCTCGGAGGCTCAGAGGAGTTGGGCCTTTGAATCACTGCGCAATCAAGAGATTGCGCAGTGCCTGCCGGGTGAAGTATCTACTTGGGGTGATGGCCTGGACCGCACCGCCTTGGCCAACCCCATGGTGTTTGTGTACGACCACAGCAACGCACCCGCTTGGTTTTCACAGGCTTTGGTGGAAGCTGCTTTGCGAAAAGCCCAGCAAGCATGGGCCCAATGCGGTGTGCCAGGTCGGGTGCTCACGGTAAGCCGCGCCAAACTCCACAAGGAAGAATTGCGCAAGGGCGCGCTGCTGGTGCAGTGGAACGATGCAGCTAGCCCTGGCAGCTTTGGCCAGGTAGATCCCATGCAACGCACTTTGTCACTGGGGCCTGCAGCCTTTGCGCTACTGCAAAAAATGAAACCCCTGGAAGATGCCCATGCCATGTTGCAAATGGTCATTTCTCACGAAATGGGCCATACCTATGGCCTGCTGGCTCATTCGCGCAGGTGTGTAGACGTTACCTCCGCCTACAGTAACGCCAAGGGAGAGCGCTGCACCGTGCGCCATGGTCTGCCCATGCCACCCGGCGTCGAGTACCGCTCCACATTGCCTACTGCGTGTGACATTCAGCGCTGTGTGATGGTGAATAAAAAGTAGCCTGAAGTCGATTTACGAGTTAGCATTCCACTGGGGCGAATACATTTCCTGACGATTTTGGCTGGATCCAATCTTCCAAAAATTCGCACCAAGCAGCATTCAATTAAAGCGGTCAAGCAGTGGACTCAGAAGCGGCCCTATCTCAGCAGGAACTTGCAAGTCTCAGACGGGCGGTGGACGCCCATGCGATTTTTGCCACCACCGACCTACAGGGCGCCATTACCGAGGTCAACGACAAGTTTTGTGAGATCTCTCAATATTCACGCCAGGAGCTGCTGGGCCAAGACCATCGGATCATCAATTCAGGACACCACCCCCGCGCATTTTTTGAAGATTTATGGCAAACCATCCACAAGGGGCAGGTGTGGCAAGGCGAGATCAAAAATCGTGCCAAAGACGGCAGCTCGTATTGGGTGGCGACCACGATTTACCCCAAGCTGGGGCCTGACGCAAAACCGGTCGGGTTTATAGCCATCCACGCCGATGTCACGCAGCGCATGCGTATCCAAGAGCAGTTGTCAAGGCGTGCAGAGTTGCTTGACAAGGTGGGCGCGTTGGCCAAAGTCGGCGGCTGGGAGGTTAATTTGCAAACCATGAAGCTTTCGTGGACGCTAGAGACCTTTCGTATCGCTGGTATCGCGCCACCTAAGGAACCGCCACTGGAAGAAGGTATCAATCTGTTTGCCCCCCACGCACGCCCGCTGGTAGCCGCGGCGGTGCAGGCCGCCATGGAAACGGGTACCCCCTACGATCTGGAAGTACCTATCATCACGCCGCAAGGTGAGCACAAGTGGGTTCAAACCCAAGGCTTTGCTGAAATGCACCAGGGCAAAGCAGTTCGGATTTTTGGCACCTTTCAAGACATTTCGGCACGCAAGTTAGCCGAAGAAGCACTGCGCCTGAGCGAAGAGCGGCGCACCATCGCCACCAACTCGGGGCGGGTTGCCGTGTGGGAGTTGGATATGGTGCAAGGCAAGCTCATCTGGGATGACAATTGCTTTGCGCTGTACAAAATCGCCAAAGAAGGTTTTACCTTTGACCTAGAGGATTGGAAAAAAACCATCCACCCGGATGATTTGGATGCCGTGGCTAGCGCCTTTCAAAGGGCGGTGAATGGGCTGGCGCCATACAACCTGACCTTTCGCATTGTGTGGCCCGATGGAGAAATTAGATACATTGAGGCCCGTGGCGAAGTATTGCGCAACGCCAACGGGGTGGCCCAGCGCATGGTGGGCACCAATTGGGACGTGACTGAGAGCAAACTGCATCAAAGCCAGCTTGAACACATGGCTAATTTTGATGCGCTGACCCAGTTGCCTAACCGCTTGCTATTGGGTGACCGTATCAAGCAAGGGATGATGCAAGCGCAACGGCGCGAACAGCTTTTGGCGCTGACCTATATCGACTTGGACGCGTTCAAAAATGTGAACGATTGCCACGGGCACGACGTGGGGGACCAGTTTTTGATAGCGCAGGCCAAGGCCATCAAAAACTGTTTGCGCGAAGGCGACACCTTGGCCCGCATTGGCGGGGACGAATTTGTGGCGGTGTTGACCGACCTAGAAAGCACCCACAGCTGCGCTTCTTTACTTGAGCGCATATTGCGCGCAGCTTCGGCACCGGTGCTGGTGGGCAAGCTAACGCTGCAAGGCTCGGCAAGCATGGGGGTGGTTTTCTTCTCCCCGACGCAAGAAATGGATGCAGACCAGCTACTGCGCCAAGCCGACCAAGCCATGTACCAGGCCAAGCTCAAGGGGAAAAATCGCTACCAAGTTTTTGACGCGGCACACGACCATAGCGTACGCGGGCACCATGAGAACATTGAGCGTATCCGCTTGGCGCTTGAGCGCGAAGAGTTCGTTTTGCACTACCAACCCAAGGTGAATATGCGCACCGGTCAGGTCACAGGCGCAGAAGCCTTGATCCGCTGGCAACACCCCGAAAAAGGCTTGCTTGCACCAGCTATATTCTTGCCAGAAACAGAGAACGACCCACTCGCTATTGCGCTGGGCGAATGGGTGATCAACACCGCACTAACGCAAATTGAGCGATGGCAGGCCCTTGGGCTAGACCTGCCGGTGAGCGTGAACGTGGATGCATATCAATTACAACAAGCTACTTTTGCAGACAGGGTGCGCAACATCTTGTCCAAGCACCCCCGGGTGGCAAAAGGGGCCATGCAACTTGAGGTGCTAGAGACCAGCGCGCTGGAAGACATCGCCCAGGTTTCGAAGGTGATTGAGGCGTGCGCCCAGATGGGAGTTGCATTTGCTTTGGATGATTTTGGAACGGGCTATTCATCCCTGACGTACCTCAAACGATTGAAGGTAGAGATGCTGAAAATCGACCAAAGTTTTGTGCGCGACATGCTACAGGACCCCGACGATTTGGCCATCTTGGAAGGCGTCATTGGACTGGCAGCCGCCTTCAAACGCAAGGTCATTGCCGAAGGAGTAGAGACCATCGCGCATGGCACGGCGCTGCTGGGCTTAGGTTGTGAGCTGGCGCAAGGCTATGGCATTGCCCGCCCCATGCCAGCGGAGCAGATGGTGAACTGGATCGCCACTTGGCAGCCAGATGCGGCTTGGTCCAGAAAACGCACCTAGGATTCAAGTTTGAATGACTTTGTTAAGCTTCACGCAGCTACAAGAATCGATCCAATATCTTCTTGCTATGTGCGTCCAGCGCCACATGGTTGCGAATCAAATACTGAATACCATGCGAGTCGGACACCAAGAGCGAACCATTGGTACCAATGCGGCGAATGTCTTCATCGCCGCGCAGCACAAACTGGGTATCGCCACGGTCGGTGTGCACGCTCCAGGTGCAAGGGGTGGAATAGCTGC
>JBIIYT010000333.1:0-3359 GCA_044346675.1 Rhodoferax sp.
AGCGCAGGCCAAAGGCTTTCAGGGCTTTAAGGTCAACAAGGGCATAGAGAGCCCCGAGCGCTACATACTGCAAATATTTTGGGACTCGGTAGACGACCACATGGTGGGCTTTCGCCAGTCAGAGGCCTTTGCCCAATGGCGCGCCATCGTGGGGCCCTTCTTTGCCGCGCCCCCGGCAATGGAACACTTTGACCTAGTTTGCAAATCGGCTTCTAGCTCCACCCACTGAAAGGCCCGCCATGTCTGCATCCGCCTATGTATTTCCCGCCCCCGCCGTAGTGTGTGTTCCCGTGGTGGGCACCAGCAGCCGCTTTGCGGTGCACCGCATTTACTGCGTGGGCCGTAACTACGAAGACCATGCCAAAGAAATGGGCCACACCGGGCGCGAGGCTCCCTTCTTCTTCATGAAACCCGCCGACGCCGTGCTGGTGGCCGAGCCCGGCACCACCGCACATCTGCCCTACCCCACCCTCACCGCTAATTTGCACCATGAGATTGAGCTGGTGGTAGCCATTGGCGTGGGCGGCAGCAACATTAAAGCGAGCGACGCGGCCAAACACATCTACGGCTACGCCGTAGGCCTAGACATGACCCGGCGCGACCTGCAAAACGACATGAAAAAACAGGGCCGCCCTTGGTGCATAGGCAAGGGCTTTGAGCACTCCGCCCCCATAGGCGCCATCACCCCCGCAGCCCAAGTGCCGGGCATCAACGAGGCCGAGATCTACGTGCAAGTCAACGGCCAAGACCGCCAGCGCAGCGTGGTGAGCAAACTCATTTGGAACGTGGCCGAGACCATAGAACAACTCTCCGCCGCATGGACATTACAACCCGGCGACCTGATCTACACCGGCACGCCGGAGGGTGTGGGCGCGGTGGTGCGAGGGGACACTTTGACTGGGGGGATTGGAGGCTTGGAAGGGATTAGTGTGCGGGTAGAGTAGCGATGAGAAAGAACATTTCTACAGGCCACGTTCAAGAGACTTTTATGTCCAGTTTAGTGCGCTGCGCCAAGACCACTCAGCATCATGACAATAGTTCCAGATAAACGAGCGTTAAAAATCCTTATGGATAGTTTTTGGTCACCACACGGATGGAAGCCAGAAGATCAGAGACGAACGTCACCTGATGATTTTTCCTATGCCAAGTCCAAGGGCATGATGTTCGATTCGGAACCACTCGATCACGAACACGCGTTGCGCGACCTTCGAGAAAGCATTAGCAGACTGAATAGGCAAGTCGTCGCAGATGCATTTCTCGCCAGCCTCTCCACACGAAGGCTTGAATGGCGTTCTGCGCTGGGTAGTTACACCGTTTTTCAACACATGCACCTACATGTTCCAGCGGGTTCAGTCGATCGTTGTGAAATATGCGGCTTGTACCTAAATCAGACGGAGCAAGACTTGAGTGCCATGAACTTTGAACGGTACAAGTGGGGTGGCGTTCGCCACGATCAAGTTGGCTATGCGGCCCTTGATCTCAAACTCTTCCTTAGTATGGGGACGCCCAAACCAGTGAAAGAAGACATCCGAATTTTCCATAGCATCGTGTCTGCCATCTCAACCGCTTCAGCAGAGGTGACAAGTGCGACTCTTCAGGAACACTTTGGAAAACTCCTTAAATCTAACAAAGCTGAACGTGATGTCATCATCGCCATACTTGGCTTCTGCGGCATTTTAGAGACACTTGGACACCCAGGCTTTTCCGACTCCTTCATACCGGTCAACAAACGAACCTTGCCCAACCGTCGATACATTGATATGCCCTATCCAGCGTGTTGGTGGGAAGGGCGTGTTGGCGTAAATAGTGTGAAGTTGAATGAATATTTTGGTCATGCTCTTTGAAATGAGCCCGAACGAGTCAAACCGCATTGACCACCAGTCGGGAAATGCCGCTTCGCGGCAGGTCCTTTGCGCCCTCGGCCTGGAACATTGACGCCAGATATGCCCTCTGCTTTGTACATCCCTTCTTTTCTCGGGTTGGCGTTAATCTTGGTAAATGCTTGGGTAAGCGCAAACGCCATTCGCAACCCCTTGTCATCACAGGCCCAAAAGGCATACCAATGTGTTTTGGTTTGGCTCGTGCCTGTGCTCGGGGCAGCCATCATTTGGAGCTTCCTGCGATCTGAGGCGACCCAGAAAACCGATGTTTTGGAGCCGCCATTTGATCACGGTGTAAGTGGCCCAGAGTTTGATCGTCCCGGTGTGTCTAACGGAGCAGATTCATGATTTCCACCTCCCACTACCTCTTGTTCATAGGCGCAGCCCTGCTCATGGCTATCACGCCGGGCCCCAACATGGTTTACCTGATTTCTCGCTCTATCTGCCAAGGGCGCGCAGCTGGGGTGATGTCATGGTTTGGGGTGGTGCTCGGGTTCACCGTGCACATGCTGTGCGCGGCGGTGGGGCTTACCGCGCTCTTTATGGCAGTGCCGCTGGGCTACGAACTGCTCAAGTTTGCCGGTGCCTTGTATTTGCTGTGGTTGGCTTGGCAAGCCGTGCGGCCCGGTGCGCGCTCGGCCTTTGAGGCGCGAGACCTATCCCCTGAACCCTCGGGCAAGTTGTTCACCATGGGCTTGCTCACCAGCGTGCTCAACCCCAAGGTGGCCATTTTCTATCTGTCGGTGCTGCCGCAGTTCATAACACCCGAGTCTGGCTCAGTGCTCACGCAAAGTTTGGTGCTGGGCTTTACCCAAGTGTGCATAGGCTCCAGCGTCAACCTCTTGGTCACCTTGTCAGCTGCGGCTATTGCCACATGGTTTGCCAAAAACCGTTTCTGGTTGGCGGTGCAGCGCTATGTGATGGGTTTGGTGCTGGGTGTCTTGGCAGTGAAGCTACTGGCGCAGCAGCGCAGTGCCGCCTAGCCTGAACGCCCATAGGGCAAAACATGTCCGACGAACCCGAAGTCACTTGGACTGACCGTTCCGCCTTCGCCTTTATTGGCGCGCTTACCGGCGCTGCTTATGGCGCGCTCATTGCGCTGGCGATGTTTTTGGTGACCGAGCATAGCCATTTGCGGGTCATTTGGTGGTCTGCCCTTGTGTTCGCCTGCATGGGGTTTATAAGTGGAAATTTTTTAGTGGAAGCGGTCTTGGCTCTGCTGCATTTTTTATGGGGACTTTTCAGTGGAGTAGTGGATGACGAACGCCTTGTAGACGAGCGCGACACACCCAATCATTTGCGCGCGTTCGCCCTGATGGGCTTGGGCACCGGGATTGTTTTACTTTTGTGGTGGCACTACTAAACCCACACACAGCAACATGGGCCGCCTTGCATTACAGTTAGCCCTTCGCATCTAACTTCGCCCTCGCCCCCTATGCTGCGCACCCCCACCAAATATTGCAAAAATTGCGGCACCGC
>JBIIYT010000267.1:0-4039 GCA_044346675.1 Rhodoferax sp.
TGGCGACACCCGCCCGCGTGGCGTGTGCCCGGCGTGCAGCACTATTCATTACGACAACCCGCTCATCATTGTGGGCACTGTGCCGCACTGGGACGACCAAGTGCTGCTGTGCAAGCGCAACATTGAGCCGCGCTACGGCAAGTGGACGCTGCCTGCTGGTTTTTTAGAAATGCACGAAACCACTGCCGCAGGTGCTGCCCGGGAAACCGATGAGGAAGCCGGTGCGCAGATTGAGATGCAGCCCTTGTTCACCGTGCTCAACGTAGCGCGTGTGGGCCAAGTGCACATGTACTACCGGGCCAAGTTGCTCAGCGACCAGTTCAACCCGGGCTTTGAAACCATAGAGGCGCGGCTGTTCACCGAAGACCAAATCCCCTGGGACGAGATTGCCTTTCACTCGGTCACCGAAACGCTGAAGCACTATTTTGCCGACCACCGCAGTGGGCAGTACGCGATTCATGCGCTTGATATTGCCTAGCCCTCAGGTAGCCACCCCAAGTGCGCAAGCGCACAGACCGCAAGGTTTCAGGACACGCATGATGGCTGTATGTCCATTTTGAATTTTTTGCGCAACTGCCTACGTGCAGCGCTTCTGCTGAGTTTTCTCTCTACGGGAGGTATCGCCATGGCAGTGGAAGAACCAGTGTTTGAACTTGCCAAACAAGAGGGTGCGTTTGAAGTGCGCATCTACCCCGCATTAGTGGCCGCACAGGTCAGCGTGAACGGCACGCGCAGCGAAGCAGTGAATGCGGGCTTTCGCCTGCTGGCAGACTACATTTTTGGCAACAACCAGGGCAAACAAAAAATTGCCATGACAGCGCCCGTAATGCAAACCCAAACCGACGGCGCTTGGACTGTGCAGTTTGTCATGCCCAAAACCTACACGCTGCAAACCTTGCCCACCCCCAACAATGCGCAAGTGCGCTTGGTGCAGCTGCCGCCTAAACGGTTTGCCGTACTGCGCTTCTCTGGCTTGGCGAGCGAGGCTGACATTGCCGAGAAAACCACTGCCCTCAACGCGTTTATAGACAAGCACCAACTGCGCCGCGCAGGCGCCCCCACGCTGGCCCGCTACAACCCACCGTGGACGCCGTGGTTTATGCGACGCAATGAAATCATGATTCCTCTTGCAAACTAGGGTTTGACTAGCCTGCATGGCCTGCAAATCCAGCGATAATCCTAGCGCTACGAAAAACCGGCGGCACTCAGGGTGGCGCTACCACACACACTTTTTTGGGAACCCCACTATGAAATTGCACACCTTGGCCTTTGCATTGATGTTTGCCGCCTTCGCTGCCCAGGCTGGCAAAGCGGAGCGCGACTTTATTGCGTCAGACGTGGAGCCCGCCATCAAAGAAGCCGCTGCCGCCTATAAAAAGTCCTGCGGCTGCGACGTGAAGTTTGATGTCAAGCTCGACACCTACAAAGACAAAGACGAGCTCTTCAAAGTCAAATACTTTGCAAATGCCATTAAAGACGGCGCTCCAGCCTACTGCACCGATGCCGCAACCAAGGCAGCAATGTGCAAGCTCAAGACTGTAGAGATTCAAAAAACCAATTCAGCCGACTTCAAGTTCTCGGGCGGCAAAGGCATGGCATCGACCGACAGCTCAGCCAACCCATCGTGGGAAATGGTAACCCGCGCCATTGACAAGTAAGCGGGAAACAACAACGTCACCCCAACTGCGCCCAAGCCTTCTCCAGCCGCTTCACGCTCACCGGCTGGGGCGTGCGTAGCTCCTGGGCGAAGAAGCTCACGCGCAGCTCTTCTAGCAACCAGCGGAATTCGCTCATGCGCTCATCCACCACGCCTTTGCGCTCGGCTACCAAACGCCAATACTTTTGCTCCACAGGTCGCATCTCTGCCATACGAGCCATGTCGCGCGCGGGGTCGGCGCGGTATTTGTCCAACCGGGCGGTGATGGCTTTGAGGTAGCGCGGCAAGTGGTGCAGCCGCTCCCACGGCGCGGCTTGCAAAAAGCGCTTGGGCATGAGGCGCTGCAGCTGCTGGGTGCAGTCTGCCACCGCATCAGGCGCGGTCTTGGTGTCTTTTATCTTGCGGGCGGCTACAGCATATTCGGTGAGGATGACATTGGCTAGGCGAGCCACTTCGTTGGCGATCAGCGTTAAGCGCCCGCGCCCTTCGTCTAAGCGGCGCTTAAAGGCGAATTCATCGGTGGGCAACGGGTCTAGCAAAAAGGCGCGCTCTAGGGCAAGCGCAATGATTTGTTCGCGCAGTTCTTCTACGGTTCCACCTCCAGTACCGTTATCCGCCTTACCCAATTGCATATAGGCCACGCCCATTTTCTGTAGATCGGGGATGTTTTTCTCTAGGTACTTGAGAGCGTCTTTGAGCTGCAATGCAAACAGGCGGCGCAGGCCTGCACGGTGCTTAGTGGCGGCTACTTCGGGTTCGTCAAACACCTCTACTGTCACCGCATCGCCCGCGTCAATAAGGGCGGGAAAGCCAATCAGCGTTTGCCCGCCTTTGCTGATTTCTAGCAGTTCGGGCAAGTCCCCAAAGGTCCAAGCGGTGTGGCGCTGGTCTTGCAGGGCGGGTTTAGACGTTGCTGCCGTTTTTATAGCTGATTGCGCATGATTAACGCTAGCCAGGAGCTGATTCGGCTGAGGGTTTTGCGTAGGTAAAAGGGGGAGGCCGAAGGCCGGAGGACACGGAGCAAAACTTTCGGCCGAATCAGTTCCTGGCGGACTACTTTTTGCCAACTTTAAATTCGCTAAAGCTTGAAACGCCCCACGCGCCTGTTTGCCCCACTCGGCTTTGAGCGCACCCAAGTTGCGGCCCTGCCCCAGCTGGCGGCCATGTTCGTCCACCACTCTGAAGTTCATAAAGAAGTGGGGGGTGAGCATGTCTACCTTGATGTCGGCACGCACAATGTCTAGCGAGGTTGCGTCGCGCACCAGTTTTAGCACCGCATCCACCAAGCTGCCGCTGCCAAACTTCTCCGGCGCATTCAACACTTCGGCAAACTTGGCGGCCGTGTCAGGCAGCGGCACCAAGCGGCTGCGTGGCCGTTGATGTAGGGTTTTGATGAGTGCCTGCACCTTCTCGCGCAGCATGCCAGGCACCAGCCATTCGCAGCGCTCGTCGTTTACCTGGTTGAGAACAAACAAAGGAACGGTCACGGTGATGCCGTCGCGCGCGTCGCCGGGTTCATGCAGATAAGTGGCGGCGCAGTCCACGCCGCCTAGGCGAATGGTTTTGGGGAACGACGCGGTAGTAATGCCTGCGGCCTCGTGACGCATGAGCTCTTCGCGCGTGAGGCGTAAGAGCGTGCTCGCACCCCGGTGCTCAGCACTAGCACCATCCAAGTTGTATTGGGGCTTTTTAGACTCTTCGCGGTACCAGCGCTCAAAGCTGTACCCACTGCACACATCGGCAGGCAGCTGCTGGTCGTAAAAAGCGTAGATGAGTTCATCGTCCACCAGCACGTCTTGTCGCCGGGCTTTGTGCTCTAGGTCTTCCACCTGTTTGATGAGCTTTTGGTTGGCCGCCAAAAACGGCAGCGCGGTTTCCCACTCTTTGCCCACCAGCGCTTCGCGGATAAAGATTTCACGCGCACCCGCAATATCCACGCGACCATAGTTCACCTTGCGCCCGCTGTACACCACGATGCCATACAGCGTGGCCCGCTCTAGCGCCACCACCTCTGCGGCCTTCTTTTCCCAATGCGGATCAAGCAATTGTTTCTTGAGCAAATGGCCGCCCACGGCCTCTAACCACTGCGGCTCTATGGCCGCAATGCCACGGCCAAACAGGCGCGTGGTTTCCACCAGCTCGGCGGCCACAATCCATTTGCCGGGCTTTTTGGTGAGGTGCGCGCCGGGGTGGGCAAAAAACTTGATGCTGCGCGCACCTAAATACTCTCCGTTTTGTCCTTCTTCCAGCTTGCAACCGATGTTGCCCAACAGCCCGGCCAGCATGGACAAGTGCAACTGCTCGTAGCTGGCAGGCTTGGTGTTCAAGCGCCACTTGTGCTCTGCCACCACGGTGTGCAACTGGCTGTGAATGTCTTTCCAC
>JBIIYT010000111.1:0-7420 GCA_044346675.1 Rhodoferax sp.
GCCAGTTTACTGGGGCCTGGGGCGGTGGTAAATGAGGGCTTTAAGGACAATTGGCAGCGTGCACGGCCTTGGCAGGTACAAGAGTTTGGCGGGACGCAGCAGTTCACCCGCGCTGCGGTAATGACGGACCAATGCGACAACAATTGCTCTTTTGTCAGCGGGCACGTCGCTTGCGGTTTTTTCTTAGCGGGCATGATGCTGGTACACCGCAGGCGCAAAGTAGCGTGGGCAGTAGGCGGCACCGCGGCCGGGTGGGTCATTGGCTTTTCCCGCATGTCAGACCACGCGCATTGGTTCAGCGACGTGCTGTGGGCAGGCCCCATTACGCTGATGACTAGTTGGCTGGTGTGGAAGGGCCTTCTGTGGGCGTATCGGGTGAAGTAAGGCCTAAGGTAGTAAGCCCTTGGGCCACTGTTGTGTAGCGCAACTTCAAGCGCAACTCCTCTTTCATACGCCGGTTGTCCAAGCGGCGTGACTCGCTCATAAAGCTGAGCAACATCACCGGCAACTGCTCTTGCGCACTGCTGCGCGCCACACGGGGCGGGCGAGGCAGTTGGTACAGGTCTGCCGCCCAATCAAAATAGTCGCCCATTTTCAGACACGTGTCGTCATTGATGTTGTAGACGCGCTGGGACCCGCCGCGCCACACAGCTAGTACGCACGCGCGAGCTAAATCGTCGGCATGAATATGGTTGGTGTACACGTCGTCTTGCTCTATGAGCACCGGTGTGCCTTTGCGTAGGCGGGCCATGGGCGTGCCCCCTTCGCGGTCTGGCGCATAGATACCGGGAATGCGCAAGATGCTAGAGCGCACCCCGGCAGAGCGCCCAAAGAAGCGCACATGGCGTTCTGCATCTACCCTTCGGTGAGCTCTAGGCGTATCCGCCTGTACCGCTCGGGTTTCTGGCACCAACGCTCCGGCGCAATCGCCATACACACCGCTGGTAGACCCATACACCACTGCGCGTGGCAAGCAGCGCAAGCGCAGCACTCGCAGCAATGCTTGGGTACGTGTATCAGCCCATCCTTCTGCGCGCGGGGGCGCCAAGTGAATCACCCTTGTAGCCAGGCCAGCCAAGCGGCGCAAGGTGGCGGGGGCATCCAAATTACCCAAGAGCGGTGTGCAGCCTTTGGCCCGCAATTCGTCCACCCGCTGGGGGCTGGAGGTGAGCGCCAACAGGCGCACCCGCTTGCACAAGGCAAGCGCCACGCGCGAGCCCACGTCACCACAGCCCACAAGGAGCACACGTTCGCGGCGAAATCGGGCGGGCAATGCGCCCAGGCTGGGGTGGTTTACGGGCAAAATCGAGCCTAACTCAAACTGCAATTCAAGAGTGCAAGCTCCAAGGATACCCAAAAGATGACCGCCAGCCCCGCAAGCAACGCTCCTTTCTCTGTCACGGTGCAGCCCAGCGGGCGCACGTTTACTGTACCCCAAGGCGAAGCCATTTTGGCCGCAGGAATTGGCCAGGGCGTTGGCCTGCCCTACGGCTGCAAAGACGGTGCCTGTGGCTCTTGCAAATGCAAGCTACTCACCGGCACCGTGGTGCATGGCACCCACCAAGACAAAGCGCTCAGCGCAACGGAGGAAGCACAAGGGCTTATTTTGACCTGCTGTGCTGTGCCCCAGACCGACCTGGTACTGGAGTCGCGCCAAGTGACGGAGCTGGGGTCTTTCCCCATCAAAAAGATGCCCACCCGCGTCAACACCTTAGAGAAAAAGTCTGACGATGTGATGGTGCTGCAGCTCCAAATGCCCGCAAATGACACATTCCAGTACCGCCCGGGCCAGTACATTGAAGTGTTACTGCGCGACGGCGCGCGGCGCAGCTACTCCATGGCCAATGCCCCCAGCCGGGGCCCCGCCGTGGAGCTGCACATACGCCACATGCCGGGCGGCAAATTTACCGACCATGTGTTTGGGGTGATGAAAGAGAAAGAAATATTACGGGTGGAGGGGCCCTATGGCTCATTCTTCTTGCGCGAAGACTCCGATAAACCCATCGTGTTAGTGGCCTCTGGCACCGGGTTTGCGCCCATTAAAGCCTTGCTGGAACACATGCAAGACCAAAAAATCAATCGCCCCACGACCCTGTACTGGGGCGGGCGCAGACCTAGCGATTTGTACATGAACGATTGGGTACAAGCGCAACTCACAACCATGCCCCACTTGCGCTACGTGCCCGTAGTGTCTGACGCACTGGGGCAAGACCAGTGGGCTGGGCGCACTGGCTTTGTACACCGCGCGGTGCTGGAAGACTTTGCAGATTTATCTGGCTACCAGGTGTATGCGTGCGGCGCGCCCATTGTGGTGGAGTCGGCCCGCAAAGATTTTTGCGCCTTGGGCAAACTGAGTGAAGATGAGTTTTTTGCTGACTCATTTACCTCAGAAGCGGACAAGACTGCAGCCTGATAGCAGACTACAGCCTTGGCCCAATGAATTGATTCTCAGGAATTATTTCTTTTCGCCACCGTGTTTACGGTCGCGCTTACCGTCATGGTCCATGTCTCGTTGGCCGTCATGCTTTTGCCGGCGGATGGCCTTGCTCTCTTTGTCATGCATTTTCTCTAAGTGAGCGCGCTCTTTAGGTGTCACTTTGCCATCAGCCTTCGCTTTGTCTTCCACTTTGTCAATGCGGGCGTCGCCTTTTTCCATACGCGCAGCTTCCTGAGGGGTAAGCTGACCAGAGGCCACGCCTTGTTGAATGCGCTTTTCTTGATTGGCTTCACGGGCATCTGCACGGGGGGTGGCCATAGGATCTTTGGGCGCGGGAGCTGGGGCGGTGGTGGCAGTTTGGGCAAATGCAGCAGCACCTGCGGTCAAGGCCAAAACAGCGAGCAAGGTATGAACTTTCATCGTGAACTCCAATAATGGTTATGTGGCATGGAAAATCTCCATGTGGAGACAACGTGGCAGCCATACGTCAAGGCCGACAGACCCGTTGTAAAGTCTTGTAAACGCGCAGGGTACGCTACTGCCTGACTGGAATGCCCCGCTCGGCCATGCGCGCTTTGGCTTGGGCCACGGTAAATTCGCCGTAGTGAAAAATGCTGGCGGCCAGCACCGCGTCGGCACCACCCTGCTGCACGCCGTCGGCCAAATGGTCCAGCGTGCCCACGCCGCCTGAGGCAATCACCGGCACGGCCACGGCATCTGCCACAGCGCGGGTCAGTGCCAAGTCAAAACCGCTTTTGGTGCCATCGCGGTCCATGCTGGTGAGCAAGATCTCGCCAGCACCTCGGCGCGCCATCTCGGTGGCCCAGGCCACAGCGTCGATGCCCGTGTTTTTACGCCCACCGTGGCTATATACATCCCAACCCGGCCCCATCACCTGACCACCGGCGTTGATGCGCTGTGCATCCTCTGCAGAGCGACGTTTGGCATCTATGGCCACCACAATGGCCTGCGCGCCGTATTTAAGCGAAGCGTCTTCAATAACCTGCGGGTTGGCAATAGCGGCAGAATTAAAACTTACCTTGTCGGCACCTGCATTGAGCAAGCGGCGCACATCCTCTACCACGCGCACACCGCCGCCCACCGTCAAAGGAATGAATACCTGCGAAGCCACTGCCTCGATGATGTGCAAAATCAAGTCGCGCCCATCGCTAGTGGCGGTGATATCTAAAAAGGTGAGTTCGTCCGCACCTTGGTCGTTGTAGCGGGCGGCAATTTCTACTGGATCGCCCGCGTCGCGTAGTTCGACAAAGTTAATACCTTTGACGACGCGCCCGCCGGTCACATCCAAGCAGGGGATGATGCGTTTAGCCAGCATGAACTGGTCCCGCCAAAGCCTTATCCATTGAGTTCGTCTGCGCGCTCTTGCGCCTTTTCGAAATCCAAATCGCCGCTATAGATGGCGCGACCGCAGATGACACCTTCTACACCTTCGTCTTCCACCGCGCACAAGGCTTCGATATCGGCCATGTTGGAGAGGCCGCCCGATGCGATCACGGGAATGGTCAAGGCCTGGGCTAGCTTGACAGTGGCGTCCACATTGATGCCGCTGAGCATACCGTCGCGGCCAATGTCGGTGTAGATGATGGACTCCACGCCGTAGTCTTCGAACTTTTTGGCCAAGTCAATCACATCGTGGTGGCTGAGCTTGCTCCAGCCATCGGTGGCCACCTTGCCGTCTTTGGCGTCCAGCCCCACGATGATGTGGCCGCCAAACGCAGTGCAAGCGTCTTGCAAAAAGCCAGGGTTCTTCACCGCAGCGGTGCCAATGATGACGTAGCGCAGACCCGCATCCAAGTAGCGTTCGATAGTGTCCAAGTCGCGAATGCCGCCGCCCAGTTGCACGTCGATCTCGCTGCCCACGGTCTTCAAAATCTTGCGGATGGCAGCTTCGTTTTTAGGCTGCCCCGCAAAGGCACCGTTCAAATCCACCAAATGCAACCTGCGCGCGCCTTTGTCCACCCAGGTGCGAGCCATTACGGCGGGGTCTTCGCCGAATGTGGTGGATTGGTCCATATCGCCTTGTTTGAGGCGAACGCAGTGACCGTCTTTGAGATCAATAGCAGGTATTAAAAGCATGGTGATGGGGTTTGCGCGGGATGGCGGTAAAAAAGTCTAACCCGGGCAGGTGCGAAGAATCAAGGGTTCCAGTGCAGGAAGTTGCGGTAAAGGGCTAAGCCGTGTTGGGCACTTTTTTCGGGGTGAAATTGGGTTGCGAAAATATTATCGCGCGCAATGGCCGCAGAAAAGCGCTTCCCGTAGTCAGCAAGGCCTGCGCTGTGGCGCGCATGAGACGGTTGGGCGTAATAACTGTGTACAAAGTAGAAATAGCTGCCATCGGGCACGTCGCCCCACACCGGGTGGGGTTTCGCTCCATCGTGCTGGGTTTGGTAGACCTGATTCCAGCCCATTTGGGGCACTTTGTAACGGCTGCCGTCGGGCTGGGTTTGGCCCGCCAGATCGAACTTCACCACTTCCCCAGGAATGAGGCCTAGGCAAGGGGTGTCTAGCTCTTGGCTATGGTCCAGCAGCATTTGCATGCCAACGCACACGCCCATGAGCGGTTTGTGGGCGGCGGCGTGCATGACCGCGTCGAACATGCCAGAGTCGTGCAGCTCGCGCATGCAGTCGCGCATGCCGCCTTGGCCGGGCAGCACTACGCGCTCGGCGTCCATCACCTCTTGGGCGGTGCGGGCCCACACGACTTCCACGCCCGCATCGGCCGCGACATGCATCACCGCTTGGGTGACCGAGCGTAGGTTGCCCATGCCGTAGTCCACTACTGCCACTTTTTTCATGCGATTACAGCGAACCTTTGGTAGAGGGAATAGTGCCCAAGGAGCGTGGGTCTAGCTCCAGCGCCGCGCGCAAGGCACGGGCAAAGGCTTTGAACACGGTCTCAGCCTGATGGTGCGCATTTTCGCCCTTCAGGTTGTCAACGTGCAGAGTCACAAAGGCGTGGTTCACAAAACCTTGAAAAAACTCGTGGGTGAGCTGGGTATCAAAAGCTCCAATGGCACCGCTCTTAAACGGCACGTCCATTACCAAGCCGGGGCGGCCCGAGAAGTCCACCACCACGCGGCTCAGCGCTTCGTCTAGGGGCACATAGGCGTGGCCGTAGCGGCGCAGGCCTTTTTTGTCGCCTACGGCTTGGTGCACCGCTTGGCCCAGAGTGATGCCTACGTCTTCCACCGTGTGGTGGCCGTCAATGTGCAGGTCGCCTTCGGCTTCAATGTCCAGGTCAATCAGGCCGTGGCGGGCAATCTGATCGAGCATGTGGTCAAAGAAACCGATGCCGGTAGACAAGCGGCTTTTGCCAGTGCCGTCCAGGTTTACCTTGACGGTGATGCGGGTCTCCGCGGTGTTGCGGGTGACTTCCGCCGTGCGTGGGGCATGGGTCACGGGAAGTTCAGTTAGCGAATAGTTGCTCATATGGATTCCTGCAGGGCTGCCAGTAATTGTTGGTTCTCGGGGGCGGTGCCCACCGTAAGGCGCAAACAGTTCTGCAGCAATGGGTGCATTTTAGAAACGTTCTTGACCAAAATACCGCGTGCCTTCAGGCTTTCGAACACTTTTTGCGCCCGCGCGCCTTGGGGCACGCCCTGTAGCGCCGTGCCACCCTCGATGCGAATAAGCATCATATTGGCATCACTGTCCCACGCTTTCACGCCCGGCAAGGCCCGCAATGCTCCTAAAAGAAGAGCGCGTTGTGCACATATATCAAGCGCCTGGGCCGCAAATGTCTCTTTATTTTCCAACGCAAACAGCGCGCACTCGTAGTTGAGCACGCTCACGTTGTAGGGCGGGCGCACCTTGTCCACCTGCGCAATTAGCTCGCGCGGGCCCATCAGGTAGCCAAGGCGCACACCCGCCAAGCCAAACTTGCTGAGCGTGCGCATAAGAACAACATGGCTGTGCTGGGCAGGCTGGGCGCGAATCACATCCAAATAGGTGCGGCTAGAGAATGGCTGGTAGGCCTCGTCCACCACCACCAAGCTGCCCACCTGCGCAGCGGTGGCAATCACCGCCGCCATGTCCGCCTCGTCCCACAAATTGGCGGTGGGGTTGTTGGGGTAGGCCAAGTAGACAATGGCGGGCTGGTACTCGGTAATAGCCGCCTGCATGGCGGGTACATCTAAGCAGAAGTCAGCCGTGAGCGGCACGCCCACAAAAGGCATGCCTTGCAGCTGCGCACTCACCGCATACATCACAAAACCCGGCGTGGGGGCTAGCACCACGGGGGGCTTGCCGGTGGCGGCGTCGGTGGGCACATCGCAGGCCATGGTCAACAACGAGATCAACTCGTCCGACCCATTGCCCAGCATGATGTCAAAGCCTTCAGGCATGCGCGCGTAGCTAGCCAAGGCGTGGCGCAGGTCATCGACCCGGCCATCGGGGTAGCGGTTCAGCGCCAGTGCGCCCAAGCGCTTGCCCAAGGCCTCCTGCAGCGCGGGGGGCAAGCGGTGAGGGTTTTCCATGGCGTCTAGCTTGACGAAGCCTTGCGCATCTTGCACGGCGTACGCCTGCATGGCCTGCACATCGGGGCGAATGCGGCGGGCGACGAGTTGGGCCACCGCATTGCTGGCGCTGGCGGGCTGGGGCGGGCTGCTATCTGAGGTCATGGGGCGCGTGTGCGTGATTTAGAGGAATGAAGTAGGCCGGTGTACCCGCGACAAGGGTTAAGACGGTGGCAACCAAATTGATGTTCATTCTAATCACCACCGAGTACCGCCGCGCCCTGCGACCTCTCGGGCTCCCTCTCCGACTTTGGGACTTTGCATAGTTTGTTGATTACCGAATTGCAAGCTGTGCGCTGACATATATCGGCTAGGGCGCTGCGCGCTCTTCGAGAGTCGGATATAAATCAAGGACTTTCTACATTTTCGAGAAGTGATCTAATGATCTCCACCCTTGCTCATGAGGCAGGTTTCACTTCACAACACGTTACACACCATTTATGCGTTC
>JBIIYT010000112.1:0-7303 GCA_044346675.1 Rhodoferax sp.
CTTGGTAATCAAAGCATCCGTTGGTCGCCAAAAATTCACGCTGCTCCTCTGACTCCACGCCCTCTGCTACCACCAAGAGGCCCAAGTTTTTTGCCAGCGCTACCACGGTGCGCGCGATCGACGCATCGTTGGGATCGGTTAAAACATCGCGCACAAAGGTGCGGTCTATTTTGAGCAAGTCTACCGGCAGGCGTTTGAGGTAACTTAGCGAAGAGTAACCGGTGCCAAAGTCATCCAGAGAAAAGCTGATGCCATGGGCTTTCAGTGCATTCATCTTTTCAATAGTGTCTTCCACCTGATTGATGAACACGCTTTCGGTGAGTTCTAAGCGCAGACGCTGTGCTGGTGCACCTGCACGCTGAATGCTTTGAAGCACGAGATCGACAAAGCCAGGTTCGTGGAGCTGCCGTGCACTGAGGTTCACGGCCAAGGTCAAATGCGCTGTTTCCGCGCGCATGGCCCACTGTGCTAGTTGATGGCAGGCTGTTTGCAATACCCATTTGCCCAAGGGCAAAATCAGTCCAGTAGCCTCTGCCAAGGGAATGAAGGTCTCGGGCATCACCACGCCGCGCGCGGGCTGATGCCAGCGCACCAATGCCTCCACTCCTGTGATGCGATTGTTGATGTCTACAATGGGCTGGTACAGCAGCACCAGTTCTTCACCACCTTGCAAGCCATCACGCAGGTCGGACTCCAGTGCCACTAAGCCGTCCACATCCGATTGCATTGCTACATCAAAAAAACGCAAGGTGTTGCGTCCGGCAGCCTTGGCTTTGTACAGAGCTAAATCGGCCTGCTTGAGCTGGTCTTCTACGCTGCTTTTGGCCCCGCCAAAAAGCGTAATACCAATGCTGGTGCTAGTGCGATGCTCGCGTCCACCAAGTTGGTACGGACTGCTCAAAGCCACCAGAATCTTGCGGCCCACCGCATCCGCTTGGGCGGCTGCGATCAGCGGATCGGCATGCAAATCGTCCAGCACCACCACAAATTCATCACCACCTAGGCGCGCTACGTTGTCTGCTTCACGCACGCAAGATACCAAGCGCTTGGCTACTTGCTGTAGCAAGGTGTCACCTATGTCATGGCCTTGGGTGTCATTGAGGTCTTTGAAGTTGTCCAAGTCCAAAAACAGCAGTGCGCCCTTGCATTGGTGGCGGGCATCGAGTTGTTCGGTTTTTTTCAGTCGCTCCAGCAGCAAGCGCCGATTGGGCAGATTGGTGAGCGAGTCATAAAACGCCAGATTGTGAATTTGCTCGGCAGATTGTTTTTGCGCCGTAATGTCGCGGCCAATGCCGCGGTAGCCTTTGAAGGTTCCCTTGGCATCAAAAATGGGCGCACCACTGACCGAGGCCCATCGAATGCGGTTTTGTGTGTCTTTAATGCTGAACTCAAATTCACGGAATTCTTGGTGCGCATTTAATACTGCACGGTGCTTTTCCCACTCGGCCGCGCTCGCTATGACTGAGGGCAGTTCCCAACGGGTTTTCCCTAGGTAAGTGGCTTCTAGCAAGCCCGTGATTTTGGTGACATTGCCACTGATTTGGATGAAACGAAAGTTCTCATCTTGTTCCCAATACCAGTCGGAGGACAGTTCGGTCAAGGCCCGAAAGCGTGCTTCGCTCTCGCGCAGAGTGTCTTCCGAGCGTTTGCGCGCGGTGATATCTAAAAAACTGAGTTGAATGGCCGGCGCACCCAAATAGGTAATAGGTACGCCCTGTATTTCAACGTCTATCTCTGTCCCATTTCTGTGCAGCAGTTTGGTTGCACGCCAGGGGGTGGCCACCTTGTCCGCGATGCTGGTGCGCACGCGTGCCATGGCACGCTCGCGAAAATCAGGATGTATCCAATCCATCACGGGGGTGCCAATAATTTGGCTGGGATGGTTGGCACCCACAATCGCCATGGCTGAGGGGTTGGCGTAGACTATTTTCCCGTCTTGGTGAATGCCGACGCCCACCGGCGACCACTCCACCAAAGCGCGGTAACGCTCTTGCGCCTCTTCGAGCTGTGCTTGCGCCAAGTCTTGGGCAGTGAGGTCTAAATTTGCGCCCGATAAACGAATAGCGTTACCCAGAGAATCACGCTGAATGTAGGCGCGCGACTGCACGTGCAGGTAATGCCCCTTTTTGTGCCGCAAGCGGTACTTCAAATTGAAATAGTCGCCTGAACTGGCCAGGGCCGCAGTCAGCGTTGCATCAAATCCATGTGCGTCATCCGGGTGGCACAAGCTGGCCCAAAAAGTCGCGCTGGCGGGGTGTTCGTCTACCAAGTAGCCCAACATGTGCCACCACTTGGGGGAGTAATACACCTCCCCGCTGATCAAGTCCCAGTCCCACGCGGCTTGGTCGATTCCACGCAAAATCAACTGCGTCCGCTCGGCCCCACGTGTTTTGCGTTGCTTGTCCAAATCTTGCCCCATATGGGCACATTATGCGTCCGAACCGCAAGCGTGTTTTGTGGCTTAAGCGGCTTTTTCTACATGGCCTTGGCGGGTGTATAGAAACTCAATGACCGCCTTGCGGTACTGTACATACAGGGGGTTTTCGGTCAGTTGTATCCGGTTGCGCGGACGTGGCAGCTCTACCGAGAGTACGTCGCCAATGGTGGCGGCCGGGCCGTTGGTGAGCATCACTATTTTGTCGGACAAGAGCACGGCTTCGTCCACATCGTGGGTCACCATCGCCACGGTGCTGTGGGTGCGGGCCACAATCTCTAGCAGTTCGTCTTGCAGCTTGGCGCGGGTGAGTGCGTCCAGCGCTCCAAAAGGCTCATCCATCAGCAGCACTTTGGGCTCCATGGCCAGCGCTCGCGCAATGCCCACGCGCTGCTTCATGCCACCCGAGATTTCGCCAGGTCGCTTTTGGGCTGCAGCCGTCAGGCCTACCAAGGCAAGCGCGGCATCCGTGCGCGCCTTCAGTTGCGTTCGGGTTTCGCCTTGGCTATGGGTGCTGTTGCCTGGGCCGAAAACACGTTCCACCCCCAGGTACACATTTTCAAAACAGGTAAGCCAGGGCAGCAGGGAGTGGTTTTGAAAAACCACCGCGCGTTCTGGGCCAGGGCCACTGATTTCGCGGTTGGCGCAGATGAGCGTGCCCGACGTTGGAGTGGTCAAACCCGCAATCAAGTTGAGTAAGGTGGACTTGCCACAACCCGAGTGGCCAATCAGGGTAACGAACTCGCCCTTGGCTACGTTGAGATTGATATCGCGCAGCGCAAGGAAGGGGCCTTTGGCGGTTTTGAAGGACTGCTCTACGCCTTGGATTTCTATGTATTTTTGCATCAGCTTTTCACCTCTTCAAAGGTAAATGCGGTAGCCACTTTGATCAGCAGGTACTCCAGCACCAACCCGACAATACCAATTACGAAGATCGCGATGATGATGTTTTTGACGTTGAGGTTGTTCCACTCGTCCCAAACCCAAAAGCCAATGCCCACACCGCCCGTCAGCATCTCAGCGGCCACAATCACCAGCCATGCGGTGCCCACGGCCAGGCGCACACCGGTGAGCATGTAAGGTAGCACCGAGGGGAAAAGAATCTTGGTGACGATTTTCCATTCAGACAGGTTAAGCACACGGGCCACGTTCATATAGTCCTGCGGCACCCGCTGCACGCCGACTGCGGTGTTGATGATCATGGGCCAGATGGAGCAGATAAAGATAGTCCAAATGGCAGCGGGGTTGGCCCCTTTGAATACCAACAAGCCAATGGGCAACCACGCCAGCGGCGACACCGGTCGCAGCAGGCTGATCAGTGGGTTGAACATGCGGCTCAAGAAGGTAAACCGCCCGATCATGAAGCCCAGTGGAATGCCTACTGCCGCTGCCAAGCCAAAGCCCAGTGCCACGCGCTGCAGCGAGAACAGCACGTTCCAGCCTATGCCCTGGTCGTTGGGGCCTTTGCTGTAAAAGGGGTCGCTAAAGATGGCCACCGCTTGTTGCCAAGTTTCTTGCGGTGTAGGAATACTTTGCGCCGTGAGCTTGCTCACCAGCGCCCAGATGCCCACCAAAAGTGCCAGGCCCAATAGGGGTGGCAAAACCCGCAGTGCCAAAGCGCGCCAGTCGTAGCCAGCCTTCATGGTTTAGGCCTTCACTTTGAAGCTGTCGGCGTACTTCTTGGGGTCTTTGCCGTCCCACACTATGCCGTCCATAAATTTGCTGGAGCGCAGCACGTCTTTGGGGACTGGTGTTTTGGTGGCAGTGGCGGCTTGCTTGTAGATATCGATCTGGTTGATCTGCTTGGCCACGGCAAGGTAGTCCGGGTGGTCTTTGAGCAGGCCCCAGCGCTTGTGCTGGGTGAGGAACCACATGCCGTCGGAGAGGTAGGGGAAATTCACCGCTCCATCGTTGTAGAACTTCATGTAGTTGGGGTCATCCCAGGTTTTGCCCATGCCGTCTTGGTAGCGGCCCAGAATGCGCTGGTTAATGGCCTCTACCCCCGTATTCACATAGCTCTTGTCGGCAATGGTTTCGGCCATTTGGTTTTTGTTTTTCAGGCTAGCGTCAATCCACTGGCCCGCTTCCAAAATGGCAGCGGTCACGGCGCGTGCGGTGTTGGGGTACTTTTTGACAAATTCACCAGTGGTACCCAACACTTTTTCGGGGTGGTCTTTCCAAATGTCTTGGGTGGTAGCGGCGGTCACGCCAATGCCGTCGATGATGGCGCGGTGGTTCCAGGGTTCGCCCACGCAGTAGCCATCCATATTGCCCACCCGCATATTGGCCACCATTTGTGGTGGGGGTACGGTGATGACTTTGGCGTTGGTCATGGGGTTGATGCCGTTTGCTGCCAGCCAGTAGTACAGCCACATGGCGTGCGTGCCGGTGGGAAAGGTTTGTGCGAAGGTGTATTCGCGCTTTTCGCTGGCCACGAGCTTGGCCAGCGTTGCGCCGTTCACTGCGCCTTTTTCTGCCAGCTTTTTGGACAAGGTAATGGCCTGTCCGTTGTGGTTGAGCGTCATCAGCACCGCCATGTCTTTCTTGGGGCCGGATACGCCTAGGTGTACGCCGTAAATCAGGCCGTAGAGCACATGGGCAAAGTCCAACTCGCCGTTGACCAATTTGTCGCGCACACCAGCCCAGCTGGCTTCTTTGCTGGGAATGATCTTGACACCGTATTTCTTGTCAAAACCCAGCACGGAGGCCATGACCACGCTGGCGCAGTCGGTCAGCGGAATAAAGCCAATCTTCACCTCAGATTTTTCCGGAGCATCAGAGCCTGCGGCATAAACGGTTGCGCGCAGGGCGGATGTGATGCCTATGGCCCCGGCGGTGGCGGTTTGCAGCACCGCACGGCGGCTGAGTTTGGCTTTGAGAAGATCGGTCATAAAGAAGCTCCGAAAAAGTAAAAAACAGAAAAGGCGTCCGCACGGGCCCAAGCGCACTAAGGTGCACTGAAGCCGTGGGGACGCCTTTGTCCTGGTTGCAAAACTCCCGACCCACCGTTGGGCCGGATTTTTTGCCTGACCCTTGGGGAGGGGCATGGTGTTCTCCATGCAATGACTGTGCCAGGTTGTAAAGATGGATGGATGCTATAAAAAGAATAGCTATATGTCTTTATTAAATAGGGAGGAATGGCATGTTGAGTTTGATTGCGGTGGTGGCGCACTGTTGTTGTGCGGTGCACCAATTTAGGCGTAATGCCTAGGCCAGTAGGTCCGCTACGTCCAATATGCGCTGAGCTACATCGACTAATTTGAGGTTTTTGTCCATGGCCGTTTTGCGCAATTTGGCGTAGGCCAGCTCTTCGCTCAGACTTTGGCGCTGCATGAGGAGTTTTTTTGCCCGGTCTATGACCTTGCGCTCTTGCACTGCGGTGCTGAGTTCTTGGAGTTTGTCGCGGGTATCGGCCAATTCCTGGCGCAGGGCTTGCTCGTGCTGAAAGCGGGCCACTGCCACGTCCAAGATAGGGCGTATACGTTCACTGGAGAGGCCCGCCACAATGTAAGCTGACACCCCGGCCGCCACGGCAGCACGGGCGTTCGATGTATCGTTGTCATTGGTGAACATGACGATCGGGCGGCGCGCCTCTCGGGTGGCCATCACTACGTGCTCCAAGGCATCGCGGGCGTCGCTCTCAGCGTCCACAATGATCAGGTCTGGGCGCAGCTGCTCCAAGCGCTCGGTCAAAAATACATCGGGCGGCAGCGACGCCACCAAGTTAAAACCGCTCTCCAGCAGGCCAATGCGCAAGCTGCGCGAGCGCTCGGCTTGCTCTAGTGCGTGTTCGTCCTGCGGGTCGTTCACCGCCAGATCTGCCGAAATAACCACGATGCGAAGGGCTTCGTTCATGGTAGTGTTCAAGCAAATACCACGCCAACCCATGCCCCTGTTGGCAAGCTAGCAGTGTTGTGGGCCATTTCCCGGGTCCACCGGGCGCCAGTAGTGGTAACGCCATGCAGTGACAAAACCGGCGCGCTGGTACAGAGCAATGGCCTGCGTGTTCTCTTCTTCTACCTGCAGAAAAACACGTTGCAGGCCGCGTGCCGCAGCCGCTTGCGCCAAGCCCACCAGCACCCGGGTGGCGTAGCCCTGCCCGCGGGCATGGGCCGTGGTGCGAATTCCGTGTAGGCTGGCCCACCCGTGGCTAAACGAGGCAACCCCTGCCGCAATGGCCACACCTCCCTCCATGAGCGTGGCGTACACGGAATGGGTGCTGCGGGTGAGCGAGCGCACGCGGCTTTGCCCATCGGAAGCGTCAAATCCGTCACTGCTGTAGACCTGTGCCCAAGCTGGGTGCGCGGTGGCGCTCACCGACGCGGGGGGGTGCGCGCTGAGTTGGCTTAATCCATGAACGCTTCCCACTTGCACCAGTGTGGGTTGTTGGGCGCTGTAGCCTTGTTGGCGCAGTTCGGTGTGCAGGGCTGTGAGGCCTGGTACATCGGCGATGCGAAAGGCTGGGGTGAGCTGGCGCTGCCGGTAGCGCTGCGCGATCGGAGCAAGGTCGGTGATGTGTAAACCTTGATGGCGAAGGGGTACGGCACTTTTAGCGCGCCCAATGGTGGAGCTATCGAAAGGAATGAGCCAGCCCTCGAGCGCCTCGATGGCGCTGGGTGCAACGGCGTCTAGCGTGGCGCGTTCAAGGTTGGCAATGTCCGTAGCGGACAGTGGCAGCGCTTGGGGTGGGGGAATATGGGGCGTGGGGTGGGGCATGCTGGGTACTCTAAACTCGCCCACCTATGCTACACAACATGCTCGTTTTAGGAATTGAGTCGTCGTGCGATGAAACCGGGGTGGCCATGGTGCGAACTCGCAGCACCGGCGTGCCCGAGTTGTTGGCCCACGCGCTGTACAGTCAGATTGAAC
>JBIIYT010000113.1:0-7300 GCA_044346675.1 Rhodoferax sp.
GCTGAGCATGGCGCGTGCGGCCCAAAGTTCGGGTGCGCACCGTTTTGTGTTGATCAGTACTGACAAGGCAGTGCGCCCTACCAATGTGATGGGCGCCACCAAACGCATGGCCGAATTGGTTTTGCAAGCCATGGCGGCACAAAGCGCCACCACCTGTTTTTCGATGGTGCGCTTTGGCAATGTGCTGGGGTCAAGTGGCAGCGTGGTGCCTTTGTTTCGCAAGCAGTTGGCGGCAGGCGGGCCGCTTACCGTCACCCATGCGGAAGTCACCCGCTATTTCATGACCATTCCAGAGGCCGCACAACTGGTGCTCCAAGCCGGGGCCATGGGGCAGGGGGGCGACGTGTTCGTGCTGGATATGGGAGAGCCGGTCAAGATCATTGACTTGGCGCGGCGCATGGTGCAGCTGTCTGGCCTGTTAGTGCGTGATCAGGACCACCCGCATGGGGACATTGAGATTGCCATTACCGGCATGCGCCCCGGTGAAAAGCTCTATGAGGAACTGCTGATTGGAGAGAATCCAGAACCGACCGCGCACCCCAGAATCATGAAGGCGCGCGAAGACTATTTGGATTGGTCGGCTCTATCAGTGCAATTGAGCACCCTGCAGGCGGCGGCTGACCACAACGATGAAGCTGCTATCAAGGCGGTGCTTAAAACTTGTGTGCATGGTTTCGAGCCCTCGCAGTGGCAAACCCTATAGCGGCATGGATTGCCAGTTGGCGGGCATGCGGCACAATCTGAAAACTGTAGTTTTTTTGGCTTGAATATGACTGACACTTCCACTATTGCTCCCGGCGCAAAGGCCGACATCTTGGCCCAAGCGCTGCCCTACATTCGCAAGTTCCATGGCAAAACCATGGTGATCAAATACGGCGGCAATGCGATGACCGAGCCTGCGTTGCAACGTGCATTTGCTGAAGACGTGGTGCTGCTCAAACTCGTAGGTATCAACCCTGTGGTGGTCCACGGCGGCGGGCCCCAGATTGAAAATGCCTTGAAGCGCCTGGGTAAAAAAGGCGAGTTTATTCAAGGCATGCGGGTCACCGATGCTGAAACCATGGAGGTGGTGGAGTGGGTGTTGGGCGGCGAAGTACAGCAGGACATTGTTGGGCTGATTAACCGCGCCGGTGGCAAAGCCGTGGGTTTAACCGGACGAGACGGCGGCCTGATTCGCGCCAAGAAGCTCAAGCTGCTAGACCCGGCAGACCCCAGCATTGAGCACGATGTGGGGCAGGTGGGTGACATTACAGGCATAGACCCCAGTGTGGTCAATGCCTTGCAAGAGGATGCTTTTATCCCCGTGATTAGTCCCATCGGCTTCGGGGACAACAACGAGAGTTACAACATCAACGCCGACGTGGTGGCGGCCAAGTTGGCCATGGTGCTGCGTGCCGAAAAGCTGATGATGCTGACCAACATCAGCGGCGTGCTGGACAAGTCTGGCACCCTGCTTACCGACATCACCGCGCGCCAGATCGATGATTTGGTGCTGGATGGCACGATCAGTGGTGGGATGCTGCCCAAGATCAGTGGCGCGCTAGAGGCTGCCAAAAGTGGTGTCAACTCGGTTCACATTATTGATGGTCGTGTGCCGCATGTGCTCTTGCTGGAAATTTTGACCGACCAGGCATTTGGAACCATGATTCGATCGCATTGATATGAGGCTCTTACTGGTAGAGGATGACGTCATGGTGGCCAGCGGCATCAAGCTGGGCCTGTCTGATGCGGGTTACGCGGTCGATTGGGTGGGCAGCGCGGAGCGTGCCTTAGAGGTTACCAAAGCAGAGACGTTTGATTTGGCCGTGATCGATATCGGTTTGCCGGCCATGGACGGACTGGCGCTCACCCAGCGGCTGCGCAAAGATGGCCATGCCATGCCGGTACTGATTCTCACGGCCCGTGACGCATTGCAAGACCGCGTGCATGGGCTGGATATGGGCGCAGACGACTACTTGGTGAAGCCTTTTGAGCTGCCGGAGCTTTTAGCCCGCTTGCGTGCGTTGTTGCGCCGCTCGCAGGCGGCTACTTCTGCCACCCTCACCTTTGGGCCCTTGGAACTAGATACTGCCCAGCGTCTTGCATGCATTCGTCCCAGACCTCATGAGGGCTCTAGCGGACTAGAAGCAAGCCCCGCTGCCATTGCAATTGAACTCGGTCCGCGTGAATGGACGGTGATGGAGTATCTCTTGCTGCAAGCGCCCAAGCCCGCCAACAAAGATAAGCTGCTGCAAGCCCTGACAGGCTGGGACAAAGAAATCACTCCCAACGCTGTAGAGGTTTATATCTCGCGCTTGCGGGGCAAGTTAGAGCCCCACGGCATTGCCTTGCGCTCGATTCGCGGTTTTGGTTACCGTTTAGAGCTCATGGCAGCGAGCGTGGCGCCAGGAGTGAAGAGCGACACTTTGCCCAGCTGACCATGCAAGCAGCTTCGGCAATGGCATCTGGCCTGAAGCGACGCTTGTTGCTGCTGTTGTTAGTCCCCTTGTTCTTGCTGGGTGCACTCAATACGTGGTTTGACTTTCGCTCAGCGGGCAGCGCCGCTCTCCAGCAAGACCGCCAGCTCCTGAGTTTGGTGCCCTTGCTGGCAGACTCGGTGGTGACACGTGGCGCAACCGTGCTAGACCCCCCTGGGGTCCTGATCGCTCCAGCGGTGGACGAGTTTCTTAATGAGCGACCGGGGCTGTCGGCTTTTGCTATCGTCGGTACGGCCGGAGAGGTTCTGGTGGGAGACACGTGGATTAATTCACCCCTTCCAGCTACCCGCGAGGCAGAGTTTTACAGTGACGAGTATGGCGGCGTGACCTACCGCATAGTCAGCCAGCGCGTACACACGGTGGCAGGTGATTTGGTGGTGCGCTTGGCCGATGGGTCTGACCCACGCCAACAGTGGGTGCACCGCGTGTGGATCAAAGTGGTGGTGCCCAACCTGGTGCTGGTGGTGGCGGCGCTCTTTGCCGTTAACTGGGCGGTGCGCCGTGCCCTAAAACCTCTGATTGAGCTCAAAGAAGCGGTCGAGAGCCGCTCTCCGCGGGATCTCTCCGCCCTAGACCCACAGGCCTCGCCCGACGAGGTTCGCCCATTGGTCATGGCACTCAATCGGCTCTTTGATCTGGTCAACACCCAGGCTGAAAGCCAGCGGCGCTTTGTGGCTGACGCAGCGCACCAGCTGCGCACGCCCTTGGCTGCCTTGCAAGCACAGGTAGAGGCGTGGGCGCAGAGTGTCAACGGAGCAGGCCAAGCAGATTGGCGTGATCGTGCCGTTGGTGCGGTGCCCCCTACGCAGTTGCCTGCCCTGCCTGAACTCACGCTCAGTGCGGACCAAATCAATAAGCTGCGGGGAGCCACCAGGCGCACCTCTCAGTTGGCTAATCAGCTTCTGGCACTGTCGCGGGCCGATGCGCGCAGCGCCAATACCCAACCCATGCAGCGGGTCGATTTAGAGCAGATGTGCGATGTGCTTTTGGAGGGCCATCTCGATGCCGCTATGGCTAAAAGCATCGATCTTGGGCTAGATGCTGCACCGGTACACGTGACCGGGCACGAGTGGTTGCTGCGCGAACTGATGGCAAATTTGCTGGACAACGCTATCAAGTACACGCCATCCGGCGGGCGGGTGACGCTGCGTTGTGGCCTAGCACAGTTGCCAAACCAAGAAACGCTGCAGGCATTTGTCGAGGTGGAGGACGATGGCCCCGGCGTGCCTGCGCAGGAGTGCCAGCGTATCGTGGAGCGCTTTTATCGCGTCAAAGGCACCCAGGGCGATGGCAACGGCCTGGGGCTGTCCATTGCGGATGAGATTGCCCGAGTGCACCAAAGCCAATTGCATTTTTCTCCAGGGGCGGGCGGGCGGGGGCTGCGGGTGTCCATGTGGTTTGCACCCTAGGCTAAACCCTAATCCGGGCTGTGCGAGAATCAAATCCAGATCAACGCTTTGCGCACTATGCCAGACGCTACTTCCTCATCCAATGCGGACCACTCCCTTGAGCACTTGAGCGAAAGCCCTGAAGCGCTAGACGCTCCTGCCAGTGGTGGCACGCGCAAACGCCCCAAGCCGGGCGAGCGCCGCGTTCAAATTCTGCAGGCCTTGGCCAGCATGCTGGAGCAACCCGATGGCGAACGCATCACCACCGCAGCCCTGGCCGCACGTCTACAGGTGAGCGAAGCCGCGCTGTACCGGCACTTTGCCAGCAAAGCGCAAATGTTTGAAGGGCTCATCGAGTTCATAGAGCAAACCGTCTTCACCTTGATCAACCAGATTGTTGAGCGCGAGCAGGCGGCCGATGCGCGCAGCGCCAGCCTTGGCGTGCGCCAATCTGCCAAAGTGCTGGCCATGCTGGCCCAATTTGCCGAAAAAAATCCCGGTATGGCGCGCGTAATGGTGGGCGACGCGCTGGTGTTCGAGAACGACCGCCTGCAGCAGCGCATGAACCAGTTTTTTGACAAGGTAGAAGCCACCCTCAAGCAATGCTTGCGTGACGGTGCGCCAGAGCCTACCGATCCTGCGCATGCGGCAGTAGACCCTCAAATGTTGGCCTCGGTGTTGGTGGCGTTTACCACTGGCCGCCTGCAGCGGTTTGTGCGCTCCGGCTTTAAGCGGCTGCCTTCTGAGCGACTGGAAGCCAGCCTAGGCGTTCTTTTGGGGTAAACCCCAGTCAATCCTAGTTACCGCTCTCTACAGAAGGCAGCCCAGGATGACGAAACTTAGAGACGTACTTGCGCACTATGCCGCAAGCCTTGCCGCCAGTTCAATTACCACCAAGGAGTAATTCCGCATGCCTACCTACACCCCGCCCTTGCGCGACATGCAATTTGTGATGCACGAACTGCTCAAAGTGGTTGACGACTTTAAACAATTTCCCCAATACGCAGACTTTGATGCAGACACCATCAACGCCGTGCTCGAAGAGGGCGGCAAGTTCGCCGCCGAGGTAGCTTTCCCGCTCAACATCAGTGGCGACACCGAAGGCTGCAGCATCAACCAAGCCACCCACGAGGTCACCACGCCCAAGGGCTTTAAAGAGGCCTACGCCAAATATATAGAGGGCGGCTGGGCCGCGCTGGGCTGCGACCCTGAGTTTGGAGGCCAGGGCCTGCCATTCTTGGTGAACCAGCTTTTTTACGAAATGCTCAACAGCGCCAACCAGGCTTGGACCATGTACCCCGGCCTCACCCACGGTGCTTACGCCGCCCTGCATGCGCACGGTACCGACGAGCAAAAGCAAACCTACCTGCATAAGATGACCAGCGGTGAGTGGACCGGCTCTATGTGCTTGACCGAGCCGCATTGCGGCACCGATCTGGGCCTGATGCGCACCAAGGCCGAACCCCAGGCGGACGGCACCTACAAGATCACCGGCAACAAGATTTTTATCAGCGCGGGCGAGCACGACATGTCGCACAACATCATTCATCTGGTGTTGGCCCGCTTGCCCGATGCGCCTGCTGGCATCAAAGGCATTAGCCTCTTTGTGGTGCCCAAATTTAACGTGAACAAAGACGGCAGCTTGGGCACACGCAACGGCATTTACTGCGGTGGGCTGGAGCACAAAATGGGCATCCACGCCAATTCCACTTGCCAAATGGTGCTCGACGGAGCGGTAGGCACTTTGGTGGGGCAACCCAACAAAGGCATGCAAGGCATGTTTGTGATGATGAACGCCGCGCGCCTAGGCGTGGGCAACCAGTCGCTCGGTTTGACCGAGGTCGCTTACCAAAACGCCTTGGCCTATGCCAAAGACCGCATCCAAATGCGCTCGCTCACGGGCACCAAGGCCAAAGACAAACCAGCGGACCCCATCATCGTGCACCCTGATGTGCGCAAAATGCTGCTCACCGCCCGCGCCTATGCCGAGGGCGGCCGCGCACTCACCAGCTTTTGCTCCATGCTGCTGGAAAAAGAGCACTGCCACCCCGACGAGAAGGTGCGTACCGATTCGGGCGAAATGCTGGCCATGCTCACCCCAATCGTCAAAGCATTCCTTACCGACAATGGCTGGACTGCCACATCAGCCTGCCAACAGGTGTTTGGCGGGCACGGCTATATCAAAGAGTGGGGCATGGAGCAGTTTGTGCGCGATGCCCGCATCAACATGATTTATGAGGGCACCAACACCATTCAGTCGCTGGACCTGCTGGGCCGCAAGATACTGGGCAACAACGGTGCCACGCTCAAAAAGTTTGGCAAGTTGGTGGCTGCATTGGTAGCTGAAGAAGGTGTGAACGAGAAGATGGCCGAGTTCATTACCCCCATTGCCATATTGGGCGAGCAAATGACCAAGTTCACTACCGAGATTGGTTTCAAAGGTTTCCAAAACCCCGACGAAGTGGGTGCCGCTGCGGTGGACTATTTGCGTGTGGCCGGGCACTTGGTGTTTGGCTACTTTTGGGCGCGCATGGCGCAGGTGGCACTGCGTGAGATTGCCGCCGCCGAATCGGAAAAAAGACCGACAGACCCCTTCTATGTAGCCAAGCTGCAAACCGCGCGCTTCTACTTCGCCAAGCTGTTCCCCGAGACAGCTACGCTGATGCGCACCGCGCGTGCGGGCAGCAAAGTGCTGATGGACACCGACGCGGTGTTTGCGCTGTAGGGGCTGTATCCCGCGCTGCACGCTTCAGAGTTCCTTCGGCCAAGCTACACCGTTCAACCTTCATCCTTTTGCAGGAACACCCCCATGCCCCGTTTCCAAGTTAAAAAAGTAGCCGTGCTTGGTGCCGGTGTTATGGGGGCGCAAATTGCTGCGCACCTGGTCAATGTGAGGGTGCCGGTCATCTTGTTTGATCTTCCCGCCAAGGAAGGCCCCAAAAACGGCATCGTCACCAAAGCCATTGATGGGCTAAAGAAACTCAAACCTGCCCCACTGGGTGTGAATGACGATGCGGGCCTGATCACGCAGGCCAATTACGAAGAGCATATGGACTTGCTCAAAGGCTGTGATTTGGTCATCGAAGCCATTGCCGAGCGCATGGACTGGAAGCTAGACCTCTACAAAAAGATCGCACCCTTTTTGGCCCCCCACGCCATAGTGGCCTCCAACACCTCGGGCCTGTCCATCACCAAGCTCAGCGAGGTGCTGCCGGACGACATCAAGCCGCGCTTTTGCGGCATTCACTTCTTCAACCCCCCGCGCTACATGGCGCTGGTGGAGCTCGTCTATACGCCCCCCTCGCTGCACAATATCTTGGACGACCTAGAAGCCTTCGTCACCAGCGGCTTGGGCAAAGGCGTGGTGCGCGCCAAAGACTGCCCCAACTTCATTGCCAACCGCGTGGGCATAGCCGGCATGCTGGCCACCATGAA
>JBIIYT010000114.1:0-7280 GCA_044346675.1 Rhodoferax sp.
CATGTTGGCGCCCATCACGCCAAAGCTCATCACCGGCGCGCCGTCTTTGCTCAGGAACGCAGGAATGATGGTATGAAAAGGCCGCTTGCCCGGGGCCACTTGGTTGATGCCCGGCGCCAGCCCAAAACCGTGGCCCCGGTTTTGCAGGCTGATGCCAAAGCGTGGCTCCACGCAGCCCGAGCCAAAGCCCATGTAGTTGCTTTGGATAAAGCTCACCATCATGCCGTTCTCGTCCGCCGCGGTGAGGTACACCGTGCCGCCCTTCACCGGGTTGCCAGCCCCAAAGTCTTGGGCCTTGTGCATGTTGATTTGTTGAGCGCGGAGTTTGAGATACGCGCTGTCCAGCATTTGCGCGGGGGTAACTTCCATGGCCGCGGGCTCGGCCACGTAGCGGTACACATCGGCAAAAGCCAGCTTCATAGCCTCTATCTGCAGGTGCTGCGAATCTACGCTGTCCACCGGCAGGCTGGCCACCTCAAACTGGTCCAAGATGCCCAGCGCTATCAGCGCGGCTATGCCTTGGCCGTTGGGCGGTATTTCGTGCAAGGTGTAGCCACGGTAGTCTTTGCTAATGGGTTGCACCCATTCGGGCGTGAAGTTGGCAAAGTCTTGGGCGGTGATGGTGCCGCCATGCTCAGCTGCAAACTGCTGCACCGCCTGGGCGATTTCGCCGCCATAAAAAGCCTGCCCCTTGCTTTGCGCAATAGCGCGCAGGCCTGCGGCTGCCGCCTTGAACTGAAACAACTCACCCACGGTAGGCGCGCGCCCCCATGGCAAGAAGGACTGGGCAAAGCCCGGCAGAGCTTGCAGCTCTGGCGTGGCCGCAGCCCACTTTTGTTGCACCACCACGGGCAGCAGGTAGCCACGCTCGGCAATCTCAATGGCGGGCTCCAGCAGGTCGGCAAAAGGCAGCTTGCCAAAGCGATCGCTCAGTGCCACCCAGCTGGCCACGGCACCGGGCACGGTTACGCTGTCCATGCCGCGCTTAGGGGGAGTGGAGCTACTGTTGCCGTATTTGCGGTGAAAGTAGTCAGGCGTCCAGCTCTGGGGCGCGCGGCCCGAGGCGTTGAGGCCATGCATGTGCTGGCCGTCCCACAAAATACAAAATGCGTCGCTACCCAGACCGTTGCTCACGGGCTCCAGCACCGCCATGGCTGCGGCGGCGGCAATAGCGGCGTCTACCGCGTTGCCGCCTTTTTGCAGCATGCGCAAGCCCGCTTGCGCCCCCAAAGGGTGTGAGGTGGACACCACATTGCGCGCAAACAGCGGCAGCCGGGTGGAAGTGTAGGGGTTAGCGTAGTTGAAGTGCATAGCCCATTATGGGCAAACTAGCGCCGCCAGCCGCGCGCCAGCGCCCACTGGCAGCTAGCCACCACCACCACCAAGGCGGCATAGGTAGCCATCTTGCCGTCGCGCCCCCACCACCACAGCCCTGCCAACAACACAGCTACGCCTGCGGCAAAATTAATAGCTACTTGCACCCACCAGGCCCGAGTAACGCTTGCCTTACCCAGCAAAACGCGCCCCAGCAGCGGCAGCACCAGCGCCAGCACCAAGGCGGGGGCCACGAAGTTAAAAAAGTGCATGCTCAGGTCTATAAAGCCCATGGTGCTGGGCGCAATGGCCCCAAAGTAGGTTGATAAAGATGGTGCGGGAAGCGCTGATTTTATAATCGGCCCCACACACATATATGGCAGTCTGGGCATTAGGCATCAATCACACGACCGCACCGCTCGATCTGCGCGGTCGGTTTGCGTTCGCCATCGATCAAATCGAACCCACTCTGCGCGGCCTGCGCGGCGCTTTGAGCAGCGCGCCAGAGGCCGCCCTCATCTCCACCTGCAACCGCACCGAAATTTACTGCGCGGGCGACACCGCCCAGCTAGACCACACGCTGGACTGGCTGGCCCACTCGGGCGGCGTATCCCCCGCGCTACTGCGCGAGCACGCTTACACCCTGCAAGACGGCTTGGCCGCGCGCCACGCCTTTCGGGTGGCCAGCGGGCTGGACTCTATGGTGCTGGGCGAGCCGCAGATTTTGGGCCAGCTCAAAGACGCGGTGCGGGCTGCCCAGGCTGCAGGCGCACTGGGCACTACGCTGAGCCAACTTTTTCAGCGCTCGTTTGCCGTGGCCAAAGAGGTGCGCAGCTCTACCGAAATTGGCGCGCACTCCATCAGCATGGCGGCCGCAGCGGTGCGCTTGGCCGGACAGTTGTTTGAAGACCTGGGCGAAGTGAAGGTGCTGTTTGTGGGCGCGGGCGAGATGATAGAGCTGTGCGCCACCCACTTCGCCGCCAAAAACCCGAAGGCTCTGGCCATTGCCAACCGCACGCTAGAGCGCGGCGAACGTCTTGCCACACGCTTTGGTGCGGAGGTGATGCGCTTGGGCGATTTGCCCGAACGCCTGCATGAGTTTGACGTGGTGATTAGCTGCACCGCTAGCACGCTGCCCATCATCGGCTTGGGCGCAGTGGAGCGTGCGCTCAAGCGCCGCAAACACCGCCCCATGTTTATGGTGGACCTGGCCGTGCCGCGCGATATTGAACTAGAGGTAAAGGCGCTAGAAGACGTGTACCTCTACACCGTGGACGACTTGGCAGGCGTGGTGCAAACCGGTCAAGCCAGCCGCCAGGCCGCGGTGGCCCAGGCCGAAGCCATTGTGGATGCGGGGGTGCAAAGCTTTTTGCACTGGGTAGACCAGCGCAACCCACTCACTGGCGTGGTGCCGCTGATCCAGCAGCTCAACGCCCAGACAGACGACTGGCGCGCCGCCGAGCTGGCCCGTGCGCGCAAGCTGCTGGCCAAAGGTGAAGACGTGGACACGGTGCTGGAGGCTTTGTCTAAGGGGCTGACGCAGAAACTGCTGCATGGGGCGCTGGCCGAGTTGCACGGTGGCGACGCTGACTCGCGTGCCCGCGCCACGGCAGCCATACAGCATTTCTTTTTGCGCAAAGAGCGTTAGCTGGGGTTGCCCCCACTCTCCCCCAGCCCCTCTCGCCCCGCCGGGCGAAAGGGGAGCCCAACAGCTACATTTTGTTTTTTCGCGTCGGCTAAGTCCATACGGTCGTTGCACTAGTTACCCAATTTAGTCACTCATGAAACCTTTTCTCCGCCAACAACTTAGCCGCTACACCGACCGTCTGGGCGAGCTGGAATTTTTGCTCTCGCGCGAAGACATCATGAAAGACATGGAGCAGTTCCTCAAACTCTCGCGCGAGCACACCGATGTGGCTGCCGTGGCCAGCCGTTGGGCGCGCTACCAGCAGCGCGAGGCGGATTTGGCTACCGGGCAAGACATGCTCAAAGACGCTGCGGGGGATGCTGAGATGGTGGACATGGCGCAGGAAGAGATCGACAGCGCTACGGCCGAGATGACGCAGCTAGAGACCGAGCTGCAACGCATGCTGCTGCCCAAAGACCCTGATGACCAGCGCCCCGCCTTTGTAGAAATTCGCGCCGGCACGGGCGGGGACGAATCCGCCCTGTTTGCGGCTGACTTGGCCCGGATGTACACCCGCTACTGCGACGCCATTGGCCTCAAGACCGAAATCATGAACGCGTCTGAGAGCGAGCTAGGTGGCTACAAAGAAGTGGTACTGCGCATCGAGGGCACGGCGCAAACGAGCAGCGGTAGCTGTGGGGCCTACGGCATGCTCAAGTTTGAAAGTGGTGGCCACCGCGTGCAGCGTGTGCCTGCTACCGAAACCCAAGGTCGTATTCACACCAGCGCTTGCACCATCGCCGTGCTGGCCGAGCAAGACGAGGCCGAAGCCATCAAAATCAACCCCTCCGACCTGCGCATAGACACCTACCGCGCCAGCGGCGCAGGCGGCCAGCACATTAACAAGACCGACTCTGCGGTGCGCATTACGCACATCCCCACCGGGATAGTTGCCGAATGCCAAGACGGGCGCAGCCAGCACAGCAACAAGGCCCAAGCCCTGAAGGTGCTGACCGCCCGCATTCATGAGAAAGAGCGCTCTGAGCGCGCCGCCAAAGACGCGGCCGAGCGCAAGAGCTTGGTGGGCAGTGGCGACCGCAGCGACCGCATTCGCACCTACAACTTTCCGCAAGGGCGGTTGACTGACCACCGCATCAACCTCACCCTGTACAAGCTGCTGCAAATTATGGAAGGCGATATGGGTGACGTGGTGGACGCGCTGCAAGCGTATGAGGCTGCGCAACAGCTTGCCGCGCTTGAAAACGCCATATAAGTAGCCAATGAATATCCAACAAGCCCTCGCCCATGCCCACACGCTGGGGCTAGATCGGCTGGATGCGCAGTTGCTGCTGCTGCAGGCCTTGGGCAAGCGGGGCAATGAACGCGCCTGGCTACTGGCCCACGACACCGATGTACTCTCAAGCGCAGCGCAGCAGTTACTAGACGCCTACACCCTGCGCCGTTTGAGCGGCGAGCCCGTGGCCTACATCACCGGCCACAAAGAGTTTTACGGGCTGAGCCTGCAAGTGGATGCCCGCGTGCTGGTGCCCCGGCCCGATACCGAGACGCTAGTGGACTGGGCGCTGGAAGTGCTGCCCGCAGATACGGCGTCCAACAGCGCATCGGTCATCGACCTAGGCACCGGCAGCGGCGCCATTGCCTTGGCGCTCAAACACTCCCGCCCTGGCCTGCAAGTCACTGCAGTGGACAGCAGTGCAGACGCACTGGCTGTGGCGCGCGCCAATGCACAGCAGTTGCAACTCGGCGTGGCGTTTGCACAAAGTTCATGGCTGAGTGGCGTGGATGGCAAGTTCCACGCCATCGTCTCCAACCCGCCCTACATTGCTGCGCAAGACCCGCACCTGGCCGCGCTTACCCACGAACCCTTGGGCGCGCTGGCCAGTGGGGCGGATGGACTGGATGACCTGCGCACCATCATCACCCACGCCCCGGCCCACCTGCATGCCGGTGGCTGGCTGCTGCTGGAGCATGGGTTTGACCAAGCAGCAGCCGTGCGCGAATTGCTGAAGGGTGCAGGATTTACCCACGTGCAGTCGCGCCGCGATTTGGCGGGCATAGAGCGTTGCAGCGGCGGGCAAATATGAAGGTACAGGTATGAAAGTACTGGTACTGGGTGGCTACGGCAACTTTGGCGCGCGCATTTGCCGCGCCTTGTGTGCTGACCCGACTATCGAGTTGCTGGTGGGTGGTAGAAGCCTGGCGCGTGCGTCTGCATTTGCAAACACGCTGGGGCACTCAACGCAAGGGCTTGCCATAGACCACACCCAAGAGGACCTGGCGCACACACTGCGCGGCTTGGGGGTGCAACTGCTCATCCACACCGCAGGGCCTTTTCAAGCGCAAGACTACGGTGTGGCCCGTGCCGCGGCGGCGGCTGGGGCGCATTACATCGACCTGGCCGATGGCCGCCGCTTTGTGTGTGACTTTGCGCAGGCCTTAAACACCACGTTTGAGCATGCAGGCCGCACCGCCATCAGCGGTGCAAGCACGGTGCCAGCTTTGTCCAGCGCAGTGGTAGCGCACCTGTGCCAAGGCTGGCAGCGCATCGACAGCATTGACATGTGCATTGCCCCGGCCCAAACCGCACCACGTGGCACGGCCACGATTGCCGGTGTGCTGAGCTATTGCGGCGCGCCTATTGCGGTATGGAACCAAGGCCAGTGGCAAACGCAGCGCGGGTGGGTGCATCCGCAGCGCCAAACCTTTGCCCGCATGCAGCCGCGCTGGGGCGCGCTGTGCGACATACCCGACCTAGAGCTTTTTCCCGCGCATTTTGGTGTCGCGCAGCGGGTGATGTTTCGCGCCGCGCTGGAAGTGCGCTTAACTCAATACGCCTTTGCGTTGCTTGCCAAGCTGCGCACTTGGGGCCTGCTACGCCACCCAGAGAAATTGGCAAGTATGCTGAACTTCTGTGCACCCGCGCTAGACTTTATGGGAACGGCCTTGGGCGGCATGGTGGTGCGTGTGCAGGGGCAAAACGCCCAAGGCACAGCTACCCAAAGCGCCTGGCACATCGCCGCCGACCACGACCACGGCCCCGAAATCCCCTGCATGGCCGCCATTCTGCTAGCGCGCCGCTTGGCCCAAGGCACCCCTATGGCACCCGGTGCGTTTGCCTGCATGGGCTTGCTGGAGCTGGCAGACTTCCAGCCCGAGTTTGCGCGCTGGGGCATGGTGACGGATACAGAAACCACAGACCTACACAACTAGCACTGGACGCCACACTTATGCAAAATTCCAGAAACGATAAATTCGAGCAACTCGCCACCCAGCTGGGCTACAGCTTTGATGGCGAAATCAAAATCGGTGGCAACTATGCGTCCGCCGTGCGGCACGAGTCGCACATCTACATCAGCGGCCAAATTCCGCGCGTGGGCGACACGGTGGTAGTGGTGGGGCGCGTGGGCGCAGAAGTGTCTGTGCCCCAAGCCCAGTTAGCCGCCAAGGTGTGCGCCATGCGGGCGCTGGCGCTGCTGCGCCAATCACTGGGCAGTTTGGACCAAGTGCACAAAATTTTGCGCATCACCGTCTTTGTGCAGTCAGCGCAAGGCTTTACCCAGCACAGTGAAGTAGCAGACGGCGCATCCGAAGTGCTCTACGCCGTTCTGGGCGATGCGGGCGTGCACACCCGCACTTCGGTGGGGGTGTACCAGTTGCCTAAAAACGCATCGGTAGAGCTAGACCTGATTGCTGCTGTGGCGTAGCGGACAATGGCACACGTACTTTTATAACGAGACTCTCTCCCCCTATGCCTAGCACTGCCCCCGCTTGCCCCCAATGCACCTTGGAAAATACCTACCCCGATGGCGCCAATTTTGTTTGCGCCGACTGCGGCTTTGAATGGCCCCAAGCAACCGCCAGCGCTGCTGAAGACGACGGCGATGCCGTGGTGAAAGACTCCAACGGCCACGTGCTGCAAGACGGCGACGCGGTGGTGCTGATCAAAGACCTGAAGGTCAAAGGCTCGTCAACCGTGCTCAAGCAAGGCACCAAGGTCAAAAGCATTCGCCTCGTGGGCGGCGACCACGAGGTGGACTGCAAGATGGATGGCGGCAGCTTTATGTTGAAAGCCTGCTATTTGAAGAAGGCGTAAGCCCTAGCCAATTTTGACGGTGAAAGGTCTACTTGAACCGATGCCGGTAGCCCACGGTTAAAAAGTCTTCCCCATTGGCACCGTAGTTGTTCAGCCTATCGTAAATGGCGCAGCGGTGGTGCAGGCGCACAAAAAACTCATCCTGCTTGCTCTTAGGACTGGAGAAGGCGGCTTCTATGAACAAGAAGTTCAGTGTGCGGCTGCCCTGCCCATCGGGGCCAAGCT
>JBIIYT010000116.1:0-7232 GCA_044346675.1 Rhodoferax sp.
GAATAGCCGCTTCCAGCTCATCCACACGGGTGTCTAAAGGCACCCAGCCCGACTCGATATGCAACTCGGCCACGCGCTTGTAGTCGCGCCTGAAGAATGCGGCAAAATTTTGCGCCAAGTATTCCTTGTCTACCTCGGTCAGCGTGCCCACAATGCCGAAGTCCAGCGAGATATAGCGCCCGAAAGTCTGCGGGTCAACGCTAACTTGGATGTTGCCCGGATGCATATCGCCATGAAAAAATCCATCGCGAAACACCTGGGTAAAGAAAATAGTGACCCCGTCGCGCGCCAACTTGGGTATATCAACCCCTGCCGCCTTCAACCGGTCTATCTGGCTGATGGGGATTCCGTGCATGCGTTGCATGACCAGCACATCGGTGGTGCAGTAGTCCCACAGCATTTCGGGGATCATCACCAGGTTCAAACCCTCCATGTTGCGGCGCAACTGGGTGGCACTAGAGGCTTCGCGCACCAAATCCAGCTCGTCATGCAGGTGTTTGTCAAACTCGGCCACCACCTCCATGGGCTTGAGTCGTTTGCCATCGGCGGACAAACTCTGCACCCAGCCCGCCATCATGCGCATGAGGCTCAGGTCTTTTTCAATGGCCTCCAGCATGCCGGGGCGTAGCACCTTCACCGCCACCTCGCGGCTACGACCGGTGCGATCCTTGAGCACCGCAAAATGCACTTGCGCAATGGACGCGCTGGCCACCGGCTGGCGGTCAAACGATTCAAAAATTTCGCCAATCGGTTTGCGCAATGCGCGCTCAATGGCGGCGATAGCCACGTCCGAGTCAAAGGGTGGCACACGGTCTTGCAGCTTGGCCAATTCGTCGGCAATGTCCAGCGGCATCAAATCGCGCCGGGTGGAGAGCACCTGGCCTAACTTCACGAAGATGGGGCCCAGGCGCTCTAGCGCTTCGCGCAGGCGCTGGCCGCGCGGTGCCTGCAAGTTGCGCCCTATGGAAACTATCCGCGCCAAACGATGCAGCCAAGGCTTTTTAAAACTCGTTAAGAACAGTTCATCTAGGCCATAGCGCAAGACTACCCAAACGATGAAGGCCCCTCGAAACAAGCGCGTCATGCGGTATACCCGCCCACACCCGCCCCTGCCGGCTGACCCGCGCCGCGTTGGCCTAGCAACTGGCGCAATGCCTGCCCCACAGAGCGCGCCGCTTGACACAGGCCGTGGGCCGGTGCGTCGCCCAGGATGCGGGCTAGGTCTTCTTCCACGTCCCAGCGCACATGGTCTGCCAGCCAGTTGATCTCAGCCGCGAGTTGCACATCGCCTTCAATGCGCACGGTGGGCTTGGCCCCTTGCATGAGCGACTGGGCTACATCTAAGGGCGACTCCTGCGTGACGACCAACTTCAGGTCGGCATTGGCCCCATCGGCAGCCAAATCCAACAGGCCCGCGGGGGTGATCCGCAGTTTGAAGGTAAAGCTGCGCCATTGCGCCAGCACCACGCGCCCCTTTTGCCGCACCAAGCGCTCCATAGCCTGAGGCTCTTGCATCAGCACGTGGTTGAGCAACAGCACCACGCGCCTATGCGCCTCTTGCACGGCCCAGGCCGGTGGCTCCAAAGGGAGTTGAAAGTTTTGCAGAAGCTCCTGCACCAATGAAAAAGGGGACTGTGTTGCCATAGTCCCCTATTATTGCCCTGAATGGGACAGCTTTATTGCAATGCTTGCACACCGGCTACCAACCAGCCACCGCCACTGCGAGGCTTGGTCATGTTCCACACCTCGCGAAACGGGCTCGGGCCAGCCGAGGGCTCTTCGCGGATCATGCCGGAAAACTCCACACTGGCCATGTACTCGTCAGCCAACTCTTCAATGCCGAGCAAGTGCGCATCAATCATGACTACTTCAGTCAGGTTGTTGCTGCCCCCCGTATGGGCTTCGCGGTCGGCCAATTGGGCCTGAATTTCTTTGAGCATACTGTCAGTCATCATGGCGCGCAGGGCGGGTATGTCTGACTTGTCCCACGCGGCTTGCAAGCTCACGAAGTTGGTCTTGGCGGCTTTCAAAAAGCCTTCACTGTCAAAGCCCGCTGGTACGCCCCACGATTGCGAACCCATCAGGCCAGCGCCTATCATGGAGCCACCCGTCGCGTTGCCAGCGTTGGGCGCCTCAAAAGCCATGCTGCTGCGCTCCCAAGGGCGGGCCGAGGCATCGTTGCCCACATTTTCGGGGCGATACGGTTTGGACTCTGGCACATTGCCCGCCCCCTGAAATGCAAAAGGAGAAGCCTGTTGCGGGGCCGCCGCGTTGCGACGGCTACGCATAAACCAGCCCACAGCCATCATGACCACGAAAGCCAGCAGGGCAAACATGATGACTTGCCCGAAAGCTTCACCCATACCTAAAGAACTAGCCAGCCATGCTAGCCCCAAGCCCGCGGCCAAACCGCCTAACATGGCACCCCAAGGACGTTTGGGCGCTGCAGCGGGCGCAGCTGCGGGAGCCGGCTTCGGAGCAGCGTTAGCAGCATTTTGGGCGGGTGCAGCAGGTGCGGGGGGTGTTGCTTGGCGCTGCGTCACGTTACTGGACTGCTGGCCAACCGATTTACCACCACCCATGCGTTTAGCAGCGTGCGCGTTGAAGCCCGACAAGACCAGCGTCGCTGTTAAAACCAAAGCCCAAAGTTTCATACGTTCTCCAAAATATCAAATCTCAACACTTGATTCCAACATGCAAGGCCACCACACCGCCAGACATGTTGTGATAGTCCACATGGCCAAAACCACCTTTGTGCATGAGGGTCTTTAACTCTTCTTGCCCTGGATGCATACGGATGGACTCCGCCAAATACCGGTAACTCGAATCATCTCCTGCCACCAGTTTGCCCAGTGTAGGCAGAACCTTGAACGAGTACCAGTCATAGACCTTTTCTAAAGGAGGGGCAACCTTGGAAAATTCCAACACCAACAACTTGCCGCCTGGCTTTAGCACCCGGTGCATCTCAGCCAAAGCCACGTCTTTATGCGTCATATTGCGTAAGCCAAAGGCTACGCTCACCACGTCAAACCAATCGTTGGAAAAAGGCAACTTTTCAGCATCACACACCAGCGTGGGCAGCACCACGCCCGCGTCCAGCAGCCGGTTGCGCCCGGTGCGCAGCATGGCTTCGTTGATGTCGGTGTGCACCACCTGCCCTGTTTTACCCACTTTTTTGGAAAAGGCCAGCGCCAAATCGCCCGTTCCGCCGGCAATGTCCAGCGCCCTGTCACCCTCGTGCAAATTGGCCACTTGCACGGTGTAGGCCTTCCACAAGCGGTGCAGGCCCATGGACATGAGGTCGTTCATCAGGTCGTATTTGGGGGCGACGGAGTCGAACACGCCGCGCACTTGGCGGGCTTTTTCTGCTTCGTCAACGGATTGAAATCCGAAATGGGTTTGGGTCATGTCAAATATAGAAAAAATTAAGACTCAATGGTTGGCGCAACCGTGGCCCGGTTTAACGGGCATAGGCGCGTCACGCTCCCGCCCGGCCGCTTGCAACTTGGCGGTGTAGTCCTGCCACAGTTGTTCTTGTTGCGAGCCTAAAAAGTACAAGTAATCCCACGAATAAATACCTGTGTCATGGCCATCGGTAAAGCGGGGTTGCACAGCGTAGTTTCCCACGGGCTCCAAGGCTTCCAGCCCCACATCGCGCTTGCCACTTTGCAGCACTTCTTGCCCCGCGCCATGGCCCTGCACTTCGGCAGATGGCGAATACACGCGCATCAGCTCAAAGGGAATGCGAAAGTGTGCGCCATCGGAAAAGCTAATCTCCAGCATCTTTGAGAGGCTGTGCACCGTAATGTCTTGCGGCGTGGGGGCGCCTGCGGCGAGTCCGGCCATAAGTCGTGCTCCCCTACACCAGCACGCGCTCTATGCCGCCGGCGTTGGCAGTTTCCACGTACTGTGGCATCCAGTCTTTGCCCAATATTTGGTTGGCCATTTCCACCACGATGTAGTCTGCCTCTAGCAGGCCCGACTTCAAATCGTCTTGGTAGCGGTTCAGGCCCATCAAGCAGCTGGGGCAGGCGGTGAGTATCTTCACGTTTTGCTCAGGTGCCACGGTACCCGCCTCACGCAAGGCGGCTTCGCCCTTGCGGATTTCTTCTTCCTTGCGAAAGCGTATTTGCGTAGACACATCAGGGCGTGAAGAGGCCAGCCCGCCGCTTTCGCCGCAGCAGCGTTTGCTCTCCAGCACGCCATCGCCTACGAGCGCCTTCACCGTTTTCATAGGCTCTTGCAGCTTCATGGGACTGTGGCAGGGGTCGTGGTACAGGTAGCCCATGCCAGAGCCACCACCCGAAGATGCAGCCAGAGTGATGTTCTTCTCCAGCAGGTATTCGTGGATGTCCACAATGCGGCAGCCGGGGAATATCTTGTCGAACTCGTAGCCCTGCAGTTGGTCATAACACGTGCCACAGCTCACCACCACAGTCTTGATGTCCAGGTAGTTCAGCGTATTGGCCACGCGGTGGAACAGCACGCGGTTGTCGGTGATGATCTTCTCGGCTTTGTCGAACTGGCCCGAGCCGCGCTGGGGGTAGCCGCAGCACAGGTAGCCGGGTGGCAACACGGTTTGCACGCCCGCGTGCCACAGCATGGCTTGAGTAGCCAAGCCCACTTGGCTAAACAGCCGCTCCGACCCGCAACCAGGAAAGTAAAACACGGCCTCGGTCTCGGCTGTCGTCGTTTTAGGGTTGCGAATAATCGGCACGTAGTCTTTGTCTTCAATGTCCAACAAGGCCCTGGCCGAGCGCTTGGGCAAGCTGCCGGGCATTTTCTTGTTGATGAAGTGGATGACCTGCTCTTTCACCGACGCAGTGCCCACCGTGGCTGGTGGTGCTTGGGTTTGCTTGCGAGCCAGCACGTTCAGCACGCGGTTGCCCAAACGCTGTGCGGTAAAGCTCAAGCGTGTGGCGGTGCGTGCCAGAGCTATCGCATTAGGGCTGGCGGTGCCAATAAACCAAGCTTGGAAAGCGGCCGCTGGGCGGAAGCTCTTCTTGCCCATTTTGCGCAACAGGTTGCGCATGTTCATGGTCACGTCGCCAAAGTCGATCTTCACCGGGCAGGGGCTCAAGCATTTGTGGCACACCGTGCAGTGGTCGGCCACGTCTTCAAACTCTTCCCAGTGGCGGATGGAGATGCCACGGCGCGTTTGCTCTTCGTACAAAAAGGCTTCTACCAAGAGCGAGGTGGCCAATATCTTGTTGCGTGGGCTGTAGAGCAAGTTAGCGCGCGGCACATGGGTGGCACACACGGGCTTGCACTTGCCGCAGCGCAGGCAGTCTTTCACGCTGTCGGCAATGGCGCCAATGTCAGACTGCTGCATGATGATGGACTCGTGGCCCATCAACCCAAAGCTGGGGGTGTAGGCGTTGGTCAGGTCGGCGTGCAAGCCTTCTCCCGCAGCGCTCAAGTGTTCCGCCCCGCGCAGCAACTTGCCTTTGTTAAAGCGCCCTTCAGGGTCTACCTTGGCTTTGTAGTCGGTAAAGGGTTGCAGTTCGGCATCGGTCAAAAATTCCAGCTTGGTAATGCCAATGCCGTGCTCGCCTGAGATCACGCCGTCTAGGCTGCGCGCCAGCACCATGATGCGTTTGACCGCGCCGTGGGCGGCCTGCAGCATGTCGTAGTCGTCGCTGTTAACGGGAATGTTGGTATGCACATTGCCGTCACCCGCGTGCATGTGCAGCGCTATCCACACCCGGCCTTTGAGTACCCGTTTGTGAATGGCGGTGCACTCCTGCAAGATGGGCTCAAACGCAGCACCGGTGAAGATGCTTTGCAGCGGTGTGCGCAATTGGGTTTTCCAGCTAGCGCGCAAGCTGTGGTCTTGCAGCTGGGCAAAGAGGCCCTCCACGCCATCCAGCCAACCCTGCCACTGCCTGCGCACCTCGGCCACCAAGGCCAAGGCTTGGGCCACACGGTCTTCCAGCAGCTCGGCAGACGCAATGTCGTTGGCGTCATCCGTCTTGCCCAAGGGCAAGTTGCCTTTGCCAAAAAACTCGACCAATGCGTCGCACAGAGCCAGCTTGTTGCGCAGGCTCAGCTCGATGTTGATGCGCTCTATGCCATCGGTGTACTCCGCCATGCGGGGCAAGGGGATGACCACGTCTTCGTTGATCTTGAAGGCGTTGGTGTGCTTGCTGATGGCGGCAGTGCGCTTGCGGTCTAGCCAAAACTTTTTGCGCGCGTCAGGGCTGATGGCCACAAAGCCTTCGCCGCTGCGTGAATTGGCAATGCGCACCACCTCAGAGGTAGTGCGGGCCACCACATCGGCGTCGTCCCCCGCAATGTCGCCCACCAGCACCATCTTCGGCAGGCCGCCACGCTTGCTCTTGGTGGCGTAGCCCACAGCCTTCAGATAGCGGTCATCCAAATGTTCCAGCCCCGCCAAAAGCACGCCGGTGCGCTTTTGTTCGGCAAACATGAAATCTTTGATTTCCACAATGCTGGGCACCGCGTCGCGCGCGTTGCCAAAAAACTCCAAACACACGGTGCGTGTGTGCTTGGGCATCTTGTGCACCACCCAGCGCGCGCTGGTAATGAGGCCGTCGCAGCCCTCTTTTTGAATGCCGGGCAGGCCGCTCAAAAACTTGTCGGTAACGTCCTTGCCTAGGCCTTCTTTGCGAAAGGTCTTGCCTGCAATGTCCAGCCGCTCGGTGCGGATGGGGGTTTTGCCATCGGCCTTAAAGTACTGCAGCTCAAAGCTCGCCACATCCACATCATGGATCTTGCCCATGTTGTGGTTGATGCGCGTCACCTCCAGCCACTCGGCCTGCGGGGTCACCATGCGCCAGCTGGCCAGGTTGTCTAGCGCCGTGCCCCACAGCACCGCTTTTTTGCCGCCCGCATTCATGGCCACATTGCCGCCAATACACGAGGCCTCGGCCGATGTAGGGTCTACCGCAAACACATATCCACCGCGCTCGGCCGCATCGGCCACGCGCTGGGTTACCACGCCGGCTTCACTCCAGATGGTGGCCACGTCATGGTCCATACCCGGCAAGCGCATCATTTGCACCTCGGTCATGGCTTCCAGCTTTTCGGTGTTGATGACGGCGCTGTTCCAGGTTAAAGGCACGGCACCACCGGTATAGCCGGTGCCGCCGCCCCGGGGAATGATGGTCAGGCCCAGGTCGATACAGCCCTTCACCAAACCGGCCATCTCTTCTTCCGAATCAGGTGTGAGCACCACAAAGGGGTACTCCACGCGCCAGTCGGTGGCGTCG
>JBIIYT010000117.1:0-7129 GCA_044346675.1 Rhodoferax sp.
GGCTTTGCGCCGTTTTGGTGCGTACCGGTTTAGCAGTTTTTTCTTTCATCGTCAAAGCTTACCTCAAGCGGCTGCTCTGGGCAGTCGATATAGCTTCACAAGACAGGCATTCCACCGTACATTTACCAACTCGCCTACTCCTGCCCTGCCCTTAAATTGCGCTTCGCCATGACCGACCATCAAGAAATGACCGTGACCGAAAGCCAAAGGCTTATCGAAGAGCACACGCCCTTGGTGAAAAAGATTGCACGCAAATTGGCGCGCAAGCTGCCATCGAATGTGGAGTGTGACGACTTGATCCAAGACGGCTTGCTGGGCTTGATTAATGCCATTGTTCGCTCTAGCCGAGCCACCATTGGCGGACAGTTTGAGAGCTACGTCGCCAAGCGCGCGCACGGTGCCATGGTGGATGGTCTGCGCGCCAACGATCCCGGTAGCCGCCAAATACGCAAAGACATGCGCCGAGTGGAAGTGGTCATTCAGCAGCTCGGGCACCAGTTGGGTCGCACGCCCTTGGAGGGGTAAGTAGCCAGCGCATTGGGCTTAGGGCTGTCCGACTACCAACACCTGCTACAGGAGGCCCACGGCTATTTGCTCATTTCACTGGACGACCTCATTGGAGGCGCCGACGCGCATGAGTACCGCTACCAATGTAGCACGGGGCATGTAAACCCCCTGGTAGCACTGGAGCGAAGTGCTTTGCGCCGCGCGCTGGCCGACGCCATTCAAGCACTTGCGCCGCAAGACCAGAAAATACTGCACCTGTACTACGCCGAAGACCAAAAAATGCGCGAAATTGGCATCGCGCTGAACTTGAGCGAATCGCGGGTGTCCCAGCTCCATACCCAACTCATTGCCCAATTGCGCGCCGTGGTATTGGGTGCAGAAACACCCACCGCATTGCTCAAGCCCCGGGCCAAGTTGCGCAGCGCCCCTGCGCAAGCCCCTATGGCGCTGCAGGCTTAGGCTGCGACGCCATAGAAGCAGGCGCAACGGCACCCAACACCACCGTCACCATGGTTTTGGGCTGGAGCTTTCGCCCAAAAGCAGCGCGAATGTCCTCCACGCTGACGTTTTGCACCTGCTGCGTCCACGTATCCAAATAGTTCAAAGGCAAACCATTCCAAGCAATGTTGGCCACATTGCCTACTAGCTTGCGGTTGCTGTCGATGCGCAACGAAAATCCACCAATGAGGTTGTCTTTAGCGGCCTGCAGCTCAGCCGAGGTCGGGCCTTGCATCACAAATGTGTTCACCACGTCGCGCACCACCTGCAAGGCTTGCTCGGCCTGGTCTGGGCGCGTCTGCAAACCAATAGAGAAGGCACCTGCATGTGAGCCCGCGGCAAAGTCGCTGTACACGCTGTACGACAAACCGCGCTTTTGTCGCACTTCCTCGGTCAGTCGCGACGTAAACCCACCAGCGCCCAAGACGTGGTTACCCACAAAGAGGGCGAAAAAATCCGGATCATTGCGTTTAAAACCCGGCTGCCCCACCAGCACATGGGCTTGGGCAGAGGCAAAAGCAATGCGCAACTCTTGGGCACTTTGCAGGGGCTGCACCTCGGGCACCGCAGGCATGGGCTGGCAAGTGCTGGCGGGTAAGTGCGCAAAAATTTGCGTCACCAGCGCATCGGCCTGGGGCCGGTCTACGGCACCCACGATGCTGACCTGCGCGTAGCACGGGCGTATGACCTTGGCGTGCAAAGCCTGCATGTCTTGCACCCGTATACGGTTAAGGCTGTTTGGGTTGACCTCGCGTCCATAGGGGTGTTCGCCATACACCGCTTTGCCAAAGGCGCGAGCCGCAAGGGTTGCGGGGCGGGTGTCCGCCTCTTTGAGCGAGGCAATCAACTTGGGGCGGTCACGCAGCCACAGGCTTGAGGGGAAAGAGGGCTGCCCTAACTGGCGGCCTGCCAGCCTAGCAGCCTTGCCCAGTACATCGGCATAGGTAAGCGTTCGCAGCGCAAAAGTCATCCGGTCCGCGCTGGCAGAGCCGCTAAAGCTAGCCCCTAGGTCGGCCCATGCCTCACTCAGGCCATTTTCATCCAACGCAGGCAAAGCGCCTAGCGCGCGCACGCCGTTGGAAGTGCTTTGGGCCATGATGTTGGCCAACCCTGTTTTGTCGGCAGGGTCACGGCGGCTACCGGCATCAAAGTCAATTTGTACGTCCACCATTGGAATGCCCGGTGTTTGCACCAAATACACCCGCACGCCAGAGGGCTGCGTCCAATGCTCAATGGGCAAGGCTGCCCATGAATTGATGGAAACCAGGGCCAACGCGCAAGCAAATACTGCGCAAATTGCTCTTTTTTTCATAGCGTTCATCGTATCTGCCTCGCTACTTAATGACGTGAGCCTAGCGCTGGCACACGGGGTTTGCGGGTCTTGTCGATGGGCTGAGGCAGCAAAGTGGCTACGGTGAGCGCATCATCTCCAAAATACTTGGCGGCCATATCTTTCACCTGCTGCGCTGTCACGCCGCGCAAACGGGCCAACAAGCGCGCTTGGGAATCGGGCGCAAAGCCGTTGACCCACGCCACCCCCAGCTCGCGTGCTTGGTTGAACACACTGTCGAGCTTGTATACCTCGGCAGCCACCCATTGGTTTTTTACGCGCTGCAGCTCAGCCTCAGAAATCCCGTCACGCGCCACCTTGGCCACCTCTTCACGCAAGGCCAGCTCCACTTGCGCCGCAGTTTGGCCCGTGGCAGGCACGCCGTACAAGTGAAACAGTTGGGGGCCACGGCCGCTCAGGCCATACCACGCACCTACGTTGTCGGCCACATGGCGTTTGCCTTGGGTTAAAGCACGCGGCAGCCGCGCACCGTCATGGCCACTAAGCACCGCAGCCAACACGGTTAGGGCCAGTGCATCATCGGGCGTGTCAGAGGCCAATGCGGTTGTGGTCAAACTAGGCACCTTGAATGCCAGGGCCACATAGGCCTGCTCTGCGGGCGCTTTGAATTGAATGCGCCGCATGCCCAGCTGCTGGGGCTCGTCCCGTGGCTTACGCGGGCTGAGGCTGCGTTGCGGAATACTCCCATACAACTTTTCCGCCAGCGCCCGCACCTGCTCTACATCCACATCGCCCGCAACTACCACTGCAGCATTGGCCGGGGTGTACCACGCTTGGAAAAATGCGCGGGCGTCTTGGGGCGTCATGGCGTCTAGGTCGCTCATCCAGCCCACAATGGGGCGGCGGTAGGGTGAGGCCATGAATGCAGTAGCGTCCATCACCTCGTACAGCCGCGCATGCGGGTTGTCTTCGGTGCGCAGGCGCCGCTCTTCTTTCACCACCTCCAGCTCTTTATAAAACTCTTCATCGCTCCAGGTGTTGTTGGCAAAACGGTCTGCCTCCAGCCGCATGACATCTGTAAGACGGGCCGCAGGAATGGACTGAAAGTAGCCGGTGTAGTCTTTGCTGGTAAAGGCGTTTTCACGACCGCCCATAGCCGCCACACGGCGGGAAAAATCCCCCGCTTTCACTGAGTGCGTACCCTTGAACATCATGTGCTCCAGCACATGGGCCACGCCAGAGGTGCCATCCACCTCGTCCATAGAGCCCACCCGCACCCACACCATGTGCACCACCGTGGGCGAGCGATGGTCGGGCTTGACGATGAGCGTCATCCCATTGGACAAGGTGAAGTGTTGGGCAAGCGTCGGCTCCGCAGCACCGGCTTGGGCATGGGCACACTGGCCGCACGCGAGCAGCAAAACCAGCCAAGAAAAAAAGCCTTGCAGGCGCCAAGATATGCGTAGACCCATGGGCAGAAGGTGTTTCATAAGATGCCTTGATTCTACGAACGATAGAAGTTTCGTGGTTTTGCGCCTGCTGCGTGCAGGGATAAATACTATTTTGTATATTTTTGTACTATTCAATGCAATTTGTGACTATTTGGTATATATTTAAGGCTTGTCAGTTTTTGGCAAAGCTTAATCCACCCTACATATGGAGTTTTTAATGAAAAAGACACTGATTGCATCTTTCTTGGCATTAGGCCTGGCGGTATCCGCCCACGCCAAAGACATCGTTGACACCGCCGTAGCTGCGGGCAACTTCAAAACCCTGGCCACCGCCTTGCAAGCCGCAGGCTTGGTGGACACCCTTAAAGGCAAGGGCCCATTTACCGTGTTTGCCCCGACAGACGAAGCGTTTGCCAAAGTGCCTAAGGCCGATTTGGAAGCATTGCTGAAAGATAAGGCCAAGCTCACCGCGGTGCTGACCTACCACGTAGTCGCTGGCAAGGTCATGGCAGCTGACGTTAAGGCTGGCAAAGTCAAAACCGTGCAGGGCTCGGAATTGACGGTAAGCACTGCTGGCGGGGTCAACGTAGATAACGCCAAGGTCATCAAAACCGACATCGTTGCAGACAACGGCGTCATTCATGTGATCGACACCGTGATCATGCCTAAGTAATCTCAAGGCTCAAGCAAGGTGGCCCTAGGCAACTAAGACGCCGCAGGGTCGCTTTGCTCGCGTGCCTCCGTGAAAGAACAGACATGAAACACTTTCGCCCCTTTGCGTGCGTGGTCCTGCTGATGGGACTCTCTGTCACTAGCTTCCATAGCGCTTGGGCTCAAGCCCGAAGCACAGAATCTCCTGCGCGCCCTGCCGCAGCCCCAGCCAGCCCAGAAGCTATTGCAGTCAAACCGCCGGCAGAACTTTTAACCTACGGGCGGCAGTGGGCCATTAAAGGCCGTGGCAGCTTGCGATTTTTCGGCTTCAAAGCCTACGACGCCACGCTCTGGCTCCCCGCGGCCGACCCCGCATTTAGTTTTGAAAAACCCTTTGCGCTAGAGATTCTCTATGCCACCACGGTGAAGGGCAAAGACATTGCCAACACATCGTTGATTGAGTTGCAGCGCATCAGTAAATCATCGCCTGAACAAATTACCGCTTGGGCTGCGTTCATGGACGCTACCTTTGTGGACGTAAAAGCCGGCGATCAACTCACCGGGGTGCACTTGCCCAAAACCGGCGTGCGGTTTTTTCTCAACGGCAAGCTCGCCGGCGAATTGAACGATGCGGCGTTTAGTGAAGCCTTCTTCAAAATTTGGCTAGACCCCAAAACCAGACGCGCTGAGTTGCGTGACGCACTCCTAGCGCAAGTGGAGCCTCCTGCGCGCCAAGCCCAGTAGGGCCGAAGCTCTAGACCCTGAACACAGGCTCCATGGGTTTCATAGAATGCTCTCATTCTAAAAAACCACCTATGTTCAGCTTTTTCAAGAAAAAACCTCTAGCCAGCCCCAGCCCCCCTGCCCCCGAACGCCAACCCTGGCTTGCCAAACTCAAAGCCGGTTTGGGGCGCACGGCCTCCAGCATCTCCGCCGTGTTTGGTGGCACGCGCATCGACGAGGCCCTGTTTGAAGAGCTGGAGAGCGCGCTCTTAATGGCTGACGCAGGCGTAGCCGCCACCGACTATTTGCTGCGCGAACTGCGCCGCAAGGTCAAAGAAAGCGGCACCACCGAACCTGTAGCGCTGAAAAATCTGCTCGTCGCCACACTGGCCGACCTACTGCAGCCCTTGCAAAAGCCCCTGGTGGTGGGTGAACACACGCCCACCGTCATCATGGTTGCCGGGGTAAACGGTGCGGGTAAGACCACCTCTATTGGCAAGCTCACCCGCCACCTGTCTGAAAACGGTGCCAAGGTGTTGCTGGCTGCGGCAGACACCTTTCGTGCCGCAGCGCGTGAGCAACTCACAGTGTGGGCCGACCGCAATACCGTAGAAATTGTGAGCCAAGAAGGTGGCGACCCCGCCGCCGTGAGCTACGACGCTGTTTGCGCGGGCAAAGCCCGGGGCAAAGACGTGGTGCTCATCGACACCGCCGGACGCTTGCCCACCCAACTGCACCTGATGGAAGAGTTAAAGAAGATCAAACGGGTCATCCAAAAAGCCGGCGACGCCACTGGCATGGGAGCCAACCCGCCCCCGCACGAAGTGCTACTGGTGATAGACGGCAACACCGGCCAAAACGCCATAGGCCAGGTACGAGCCTTTGACGACGCTCTGGGCCTCACGGGCCTCATCATCACCAAGCTCGACGGCACGGCCAAGGGCGGCGTCATTGCCGCCATTGCGCGCGAACGGCCTATACCGGTGTACTTCATTGGCGTGGGCGAGCAGTTGGACGAGCTAGAGACCTTTAACGCCCGCGAATTTGCTCAAGCGCTCTTGGCCTAAAAAGAGTGGTTCAAACGCTACTAGAGTCCCACCAATTGCAATTTATCCAGTTAAACTCTTGCAATGTCCGAACTCGTCCAGCGCCTCGCTAACCTCACTGCCATCCGGGATCGGGATGCACTAGACATCGCGCTGGTTACAGCCATAAACGACATGCTACTCCCCCTGACCACCTGCATTTCCCGTGTAGTGGGTGAAAAGGGCGATGAACGCTGGCTCATCAGCGCACAGCTCAAAGAAGGCCAAACCGTTCCCACCGCAGACCCCGCTTGGGCCCCGGTAGACCTGCTGCCCGTGGTGGGCAAGCACCCCTTGCGCCAACAGGCGGTGGCCACACAACAAGTGCAACAAGCTACCACAGCACCGTTTATTACGGTGTTCCCGCTGGCCAGCACCGTAGATTCCATTGGCATTTTGGAAGTACAAACTGCAGAGCCCATGGCGGCAGACTTCTTGCGTTTGGTCACTGGGGTGCTGCGGCTGTACGCCAATTTCCAAAGCCTGCTGGACTACAGCGAGCGCGATGGTCTGACCGAACTGCTCAACCGCAAAACCTTTGACGGCGCTTTCCTCAAAGCCACCGTGGGCCAAAAGCCGCCAGAGGAAGAAGCCATCGACGGCGAACGCCGTGGCATCGACATTCCCGGCACCTACTGGCTGGTCATGATTGATATTGACCATTTCAAAAAGGTCAACGATACCTACGGCCACCTGATTGGCGACGAAGTGCTGCTGCTGCTGGCGCGGCTCATGCGCGCGCACTTTCGCTTTCACGACCAGTTGTACCGCTTTGGCGGCGAAGAGTTTGTGGTGCTCATGCGCTGCAACGGCGAAGCTGAAGCCGCCGCTGTGCTGGAGCGGCTGCGCGCCACGGTGCAAGCGCACCCCTTCCCCCAGGTGGGCAACATCACTATCAGCATTGGCTTTTCTGAAGTGCGCCC
>JBIIYT010000118.1:0-7112 GCA_044346675.1 Rhodoferax sp.
GCCGGGGGCCACGGCGCAGCAAATGGCCGAGCAGGTGACTGACAAAGTAGAGCGCACCCTGCAAGAGGTGCCCTTTGCCGCCAAGATTCGCAGCTATTCCAAGCCGGGCGAGTCCACCATTTTGTTTGAGGTGAAAGACTCCACCAAGGCATCAGACGTGCCCGGCATTTGGTACGCCGTGCGCAAAAAAATTGGCGACATGCGCTACACCCTGCCCAGTGGTGTGCAAGGCCCGGTGTTTAACGATGAGTTTGGCGATGTGTATGGTGTGATTTATGCGTTAGAAGCCGATGGCTTTTCGCAGGCCGAGGTGAAGACTTTTGCCGATGACACCCGCCAAAAGCTGCTACGCGTGGCCGATGTGAACAAGGTAGAGCTTTTTGGCGTGCAAGACGAAAAACTCTACATTGAACTATCGCAAAAGCGCGCCGCGCAGTTGGGGCTGGACTTTAACCAAGTGCTGGCGCAGCTGGGGCAACAAAACGCAGTGGAAGGGGCGGGCGCGGTGCAGACGCCGCTGGACGTAGTGCAAGTGCGCGTAGCAGGGCAGTTTGAAGCCATTGAACAGCTGCAAGACATGCCCATACGCGGCAGCTCGGGCAAGCAGTTGCGCTTGGGCGACATTGCGCAAATCAAGCGCGGCTATGTAGACCCCCCGGTAGTGAAGGTGCGCCACCAAGGCAAGCAAGTGGTGGCGCTGGGGGTGTCTATGTCTAAGGGGGGCGACATTATTGCCCTAGGCAAAGCCTTGAAAGTGGCTACCGATGCCATAGACGCCACGCTGCCTGCGGGCCTGCGCTTGGTCAAGGTGCAAGACCAGCCCACGGCGGTGGCAAAGTCGGTCAACGAGTTTGTGTCGGTGTTGATAGAAGCCATTGTGATTGTGCTGGCCGTGAGCTTTATCAGCCTAGGCTTGCACAAACGCACGGGTGCTGTGCCTTGGTTTAAGCGCTACTACGTGGACATGCGCCCAGGCTTGGTGGTGGGTATCACCATTCCGCTGGTGCTGGCGGTCACCTTTTTGGGCATGTGGTACTGGGGCATTGGGCTGCACAAAATCTCACTAGGCTCGCTCATCATCTCGCTGGGGCTGTTGGTAGACGACGCCATCATTGCGGTAGAGATGATGGTGCGCAAGATGGAAGAGGGCTATGACAAGGTGCGCGCCGCCACTTTTGCGTATGACATTACCGCCATGCCCATGCTCACCGGTACGCTTATTACCGCGGTGGGCTTTTTGCCCATTGGCATAGCCAAGTCGGTCACGGGGGAATACACCTTTGCCATATTTGCAGTGACGGTGATGGCGTTGGTGCTGAGTTGGATTGTGTCGGTGTACTTTGTGCCTTACCTAGGCACTTTGTTTTTGAAGGTAAAGCCCCATGCCGTGGCCGAGCAGCCGCATGAGCTGTTTAACACCCCGTTTTACAACGCCTTTCGCAAAACGGTGAACTGGTGTGTGGTGCACCGGTGGATCACTATTGGTGCCATGCTGCTCTTGTTTGCTTTGGGCATTGTGGGCATGGGCAAGGTGCAGCAGCAGTTTTTCCCCGACTCTAGCCGCCCCGAGATATTGCTAGACGTGTGGTACCCCGAAGGCACCTCTTTTGAAGCCAACGAAAAAACCACCAAGCGCATTGAGGCCAGGCTAATGGCCGAGCCGGGCGTGCAAAGTGTGAGCACCTGGGTGGGCTCAGGCGTGCCCCGGTTTTATTTGCCGATGGACGCTATTTTCCCGCAGAGCAATGCCTCGCAGCTGATCATCTTGCCCCAAGATTTGAAGCTGCGCGAATCCATTCGCCTCAAGCTTCCGGCCTTGCTGGCCCAAGAGTTTCCCGAAGTGTGGGCGCGTGCCAAAATATTGCCCAATGGGCCGCCCGTGCCTTACCCGGTGCAGTTTCGGGTAGTGGGGGGGGAGCCTTCGATGCTGCGGGAACGCGCCGATGAGGTCAAGGCCGTTATGCGGCAAAGCGCCAACACCCGCAACGTGAACGACAACTGGAATGAGTCGGTCAAAGTGATCCGCCTCGAGGTAGACCAAGCCAAAGCCCGCGCGCTGGGGGTCACAAGCCAAAGCATTGCCCAAGCCTCGCGCACGATGTTGGTGGGCAATGTGGTGGGCCAGTACCGCGAGGGCGACAAGCTCATCGATATTGTGTTGCGCCCCCCGGTGGATGAGCGCAACGCCATTGCCGATATCGGCAACGCCTATTTGCCCACAGCCAGTGGCAAGTCGGTACCTCTCACGCAAATTGCCAAGCCCACCTTTGCCTGGGAGCCGGGGGTGATGTGGCGCGAGGGGCGCGACTACGCCATCACCGCCCAAAGCGATATCGTGGAAGGCCTGCAAGGCGCTACGGTGACCGCGGAGCTGTGGCCCAAGCTGCAGGCGTTGCAGGCCAGTTGGCATGCCAAGGGCTGGAATGCCTACCGCATTGAGGTAGCCGGTGCGGTGGAGGAGAGTAGCAAGGGCTCGGCCTCCATTGTGGCGGGCTTGCCCATCATGCTGTTCATTACGTTCACCTTGTTGATGCTTCAGTTGCAAAGCTTTAGCCGCTCTATGTTGGTGTTTTTGACCGGGCCATTGGGTATTGCCGGTGTGGCCGGAGCTTTGTTGGTGTCGGGCCGGCCTTTTGGTTTCGTTGCTTTGCTAGGCGTGATTGCCCTGATGGGCATGATTCAGCGCAACTCGGTCATCTTGATTGACCAAATTGAGCAAGACCGCGCCAACGGTGTGCCTGCGTGGGACGCCATTGTGGAGTCCGCCGTGCGGCGGCTGCGCCCCATTGTGCTGACCGCAGCGGCGGCCGTGTTGGCCATGATTCCCTTGTCGCGCTCTGTGTTTTGGGGGCCTATGGCGGTGGCCATCATGGGCGGGCTCATTGTGGCCACGGTGCTGACGCTCTTGGCATTACCGGCCATGTATGCGGCTTGGTTTCGCATAAAAAGAGACACTCCCGGCGCAGGTTAAAATACGCAGCTAACCGATTTCAATGGGTGGTTCCGGCTAGGCAGATCATGTTTGCCAATGCAGGAAGTATCCGGTTTGTTTTTTGCGCGGGTGGCGAAATTGGTAGACGCACCAGGTTTAGGTCCTGACGCTGGCAACAGTGTGCGGGTTCGAGTCCCGCCCCGCGCACCACTATGTGAGAAATCTTGGCACGGTCTGCAGCCCTTGGGCTGCGGGCCTTGCCCCTCTTTGTTTTTGGAGCACTACGATGGCTGTTACGGTTGAAACTTTGGAAAAATTAGAGCGCAAAATCACTTTGTCTTTGCCCGTGGGCACCATTCAGACAGAAGTAGATTCCCGTTTGCGCAAGCTGGCACGCACCGTCAAGATGGACGGCTTTCGCCCAGGTAAAGTGCCCATGAACGTCATTTCCCAGCGCTATGGCTACTCTGTGCATTACGAAGTGATGAACGACAAGGTAGGCGAGGCATTTGCCAACGCCGCCAACGAAGCCAAGCTGCGCGTAGCTGGGCAGCCTCGCATTACCGAGAGCGCTACCGCCCCAGAGGGCCAAATGGCGTTTGATGCCATTTTTGAAGTGTTCCCAGAAGTGAAGATTGCAGATTTGTCTACCGCCATGGTGGAAAAAATCAATGCCGAAGTGGACGAAGGCGCCATTACCAAGACGCTGGACATTTTGCGCAAACAACGCCGCACGTTTTCGCAGCGCTCGGTCGAATCCGCCGCACAAGACACCGACCGCGTGACGGTGGACTTTGAAGGAAAAATTGACGGCGAGCCGTTTGCCGGTGGCAAGGCTGATGCTTACCAATTCATCTTGGGCGATGGTCAGATGCTCAAAGAGTTTGAAGACGCCACCCGCGGCATGAAATTGGGCGAAAGCAAAACTTTCCAATTGGCATTTCCAGCTGAGTACCACGGTAAAGATGTGGCTGGCAAAACGGCCGATTTCATGGTTACCTTGAAAAAGGTAGAGGCCGCTCACCTGCCAGAAGTGGACGACGAGTTGGCCCGTTTGCTCGGCATTGCAGATGCCACAGTGGCCGGACTGCGCGCTGATATCCAAAAAAATCTTCAACGCGAAGTGAAAGCCCGTTTGTTGACCCGCAACAAGCAAGCCGTGATGGACGCCTTGGTAGATAAAGCAGAGCTAGAGCTGCCCAAGTCCAGCGTGCAAGCCGAAATCGACCGCATGATCGAAGGCGCCCGTGCTGACCTGAAGCAACGCGGCGTGAAAGATGCAGACAAGGCGCCTATTCCAGACGACATTTTCCGTGCCCAAGCCGAGCGCCGCGTGCGCCTAGGCTTGGTAGTGGCTGAATTGGTGCGCAGCAATACCCTACAGGCCAAGCCCGAGCAGATGCGTGCGCATGTGGAAGAGCTGGCATCGAGCTACGAAAAGCCTGAAGACGTGGTGCGTTGGTACTATGGCGACAACCGCCGCATGGCCGAAGTAGAAGCCGTGGTAATTGAAAACAACGTGACCAACTTTGTGCTGGAGCGCGCCAAGGTAAGCGAAAAAACCATCTCCTTCGACGAGTTGATGGGACAAAACTAAGCGTTGGTGCTTAAAAAATGGGGTTTGTCCGGGGCTTGTGGTCCTGCGGACAAGCCCCATTTGTTTTTATAGGTTTATTTTTCGTTACAGTAGAGACACTTTTTTGGAGACCCTATGAATGTGAAATATGGAGCGCCTAGCGCGATGGATACGCAAGGCTTGGGCATGGTCCCCATGGTGATTGAGCAATCTGGCCGGGGCGAACGTTCTTATGACATCTATTCGCGTTTGCTCAAAGAGCGCGTTATATTTTTGGTAGGCCCGGTGAATGACTATGTGGCCAATTTGGTGGTGGCGCAGTTGCTGTTTCTCGAAAGCGAAAACCCAGACAAAGACATTTCCTTCTATATCAACTCTCCTGGCGGTTCGGTCAGCGCGGGCATGGCAATTTACGACACTATGAACTTCATCAAACCAGAAGTTTCTACCTTGTGTACCGGCATGGCCGCTAGCATGGGGGCTTTCTTGTTGGCAGCGGGTGCTAAGGGCAAACGCTTTTCTTTGCCCAACTCCAAGGTCATGATTCACCAGCCCTCCGGTGGCAGCCAAGGCCAAGCCACGGAGATCGAGATTGCAGCCCGTGAAATTCTCAAAACACGTGAGCAACTCAACAAGATTTTGGCTGAGCGTACTGGGCAATCGCTGGAGCGCATTGCGCGCGACACCGAGCGCGACTACTACATGTCTGCCGAAGAGAGTAAAGAATACGGTTTAGTTGACCAAGTCATTGCCAAGCGGCCCTAAAAACGACTCGCCCCAAGGGGGCTTTAATAGCGGTGCCTTTTGCGTCAAGAGGCACCGTTTTTTATTTGGTTATCATTGCTTAACTTAGCGAAAAAGGCAAACTTCACATGGCCGAGAAAAAGGGCTCATCGAGCGAAAAAACTCTGTATTGCTCTTTCTGTGGCAAGAGCCAGCACGAGGTCAAAAAACTCATTGCGGGCCCCTCCGTGTTCGTCTGCGATGAGTGCATCGACCTGTGCAACGAGATTATTCGCGATGAGTTGCCCGCCAGCACCGAGAACAAAGATGCGCGTGGTGAGTTGCCCACCCCATCAGAGATCAAAGCTAATCTTGATAATTACGTCATTGGCCAAGAGCCAGCTAAGCGCACCTTGGCGGTTGCGGTGTACAACCACTACAAGCGTTTGCGCCACAAAGAAAAGTCCAAAAAAGACGATGTGGAGCTGGCCAAGAGCAATATTTTGCTGATTGGCCCCACGGGCTCCGGCAAGACGCTTCTGGCGCAGACGCTGGCGCGCATGCTCGATGTGCCATTTGTGATGGCAGATGCCACCACTTTGACCGAAGCCGGTTATGTGGGTGAAGACGTTGAAAACATCGTGTTGAAGTTGCTGCAGAGCTGCAACTACGAGGTGGACCGCGCCCAGCGCGGCATTGTCTACATTGACGAAATTGACAAAATTTCGCGCAAATCGGACAACCCCTCCATTACCCGTGACGTGTCGGGCGAGGGCGTGCAACAAGCGCTACTCAAGCTCATTGAAGGCACCATGGCCAGTGTGCCACCGCAAGGCGGGCGTAAGCACCCCAACCAAGATTTTGTCCAGGTCGATACCACCAACATCCTGTTCATTTGCGGTGGCGCGTTCTCTGGCTTGGAAAAAGTCATTGATAACCGCACCCAGTCCTCTGGTATTGGTTTTGGCGCAACGGTGAAAAGCAAGCACCAACGCAGTTTGACCGAGGTGTTCAAAGACGTCGAGCCTGAAGATCTGATCAAGTTCGGTTTGATCCCTGAGTTGGTCGGCCGTATGCCGGTAGTGGCCACTTTGGCTGAGCTGACTGAGGATGCCTTGGTGCAAATTTTGACGGAGCCTAAAAACGCTTTGGTCAAACAATATGCCAAGCTGCTGGCAATGGAGGGCGCAGAGCTTGAAATTCGCCCCAGTGCACTCCAAGCCATCGCCAAGAAGGCCTTGGCTCGCAAAACAGGTGCCCGTGGCCTGCGCTCCATACTGGAGCAGTCTTTGATTGACACGATGTATGAATTGCCCAGCGTTGCCAATGTAGAAAAAGTGGTGGTGGACGAATCGACGATTGAAGAAAATAAGCCACCCCTGTTGGTATACCGTGAAGCGGCAAAAAAGGCCTGAAACTAAAACGGTGCAAATACCAAATATGCTGGGTTTTTGTACTGGTTCACTGAAAGTTTCACAAGATAGTTGCTTTGATAATGGCAGTACGCTTGAAATTCAGGCGATGCCAACCATATTGATTCGGTAACACAAAGGGCCCCCATGTCTGGACACACACCTCTTCCTGCTACCCCTATTGACTTGCCCTTGTTGCCCTTGCGCGACGTGGTGGTCTTCCCCCATATGGTGATCCCCTTGTTTGTGGGGCGCCCCAAAAGTATCAAAGCCCTAGAAGCTGCGATGGAAGCGGAGCGGCGCATCATGCTGGTGGCCCAAAAAGCCGCTGCGCAAGACGATCCTTTGGTGTCTGATATGTTTGATGTCGGTTGCATCGCCACTATTCTGCAGATGCTCAAATTGCCGGATGGAACCGTGAAGGTCTTGGTGGAAGGCCATCAACGTGCAGCGGTCAACAAGATTGATG
>JBIIYT010000119.1:0-7062 GCA_044346675.1 Rhodoferax sp.
GGCTGCGCACATGGGCCCATTGCGCCAAGCCCAGCAGCACCGCCACAGCCAGCGCTAGCGCAATGCGAGCGCGAAACTCCAGCCACAGTGCGCAGGCCACCGGCACCACCAGCAAGATGAGCATGATCTCAGGGTAGCGCGAGCGCCCTATCCAGCGCGCTGCAGCGCCCAGCCCATAGGCACCAAAAAAATACAAGGCCCATGCGTCCCACACCACAAAGCGGTTGAAGTAAAAAAGCGACGCCAGCATCAAGCCCACCACCAGCCAATGCGCCAGCCGGGGCAGGCCCGGTGCGCAGTAGCCTAGGTGCAGCAGTACCGCCATCACCGCAAAGAGCTGAAAGTCCATCGCCACATACCAAGCCCCTGCGCTCAGGGAGTCGAAGTCCAGCACACTGTGCAGCAAAAACACATGGGCTAGTACTTGGCTCCATGTGGGCGGGCCCGGCAGTAAATCGGCAGTCAACCAAGGGCGCACTGCTTCCGCTGTGGCCATGCAAATAAGCACCGCCACCAGAAAGGGCAGTACCAGCCTTTGGTAGCGCCTGAGCAGCGTTTGGGGCAGAGAGCCCGTGCGCGCCCGGGCAGTCGGCTCCAAAGCAGCAACAGCCAAGTAACCACCTAAAACCAGAAAAATTTGCACCGCCATGCGGCCATAGTCAAACAGCCATCCCATCAGCGCAGGCAAGGCTTGCGCCAATGCATCGCTCACCGGGCCATAGGCCACCAAGTGGTGCAACACAATCATGTGCGAACCCACCGCTTTGAGCGCGTCAATCTGAATTCTGCGGGCCTGCATTGGCGGTGTAGCGCGCTGGCTTAAGCGGCGGGCAAATGCAGATCACTGGTGCCGGGGCACACCCAGCGGGCAAATTCGCGTGTGGTGTCTATGCAGCCCCCGGCATCGGTATACACGCCGCGGGGTTCGCGGTAGCGTTGCATGATGGCCAGCACGCGTTGCAGCTCGGTGGGGTTGTTCAGGGTGGCTTCTATCAGCGGGGCGATTTTTACTTCGTCAATGCGCTCATTGCCATCGGCATCCAGGTACAGGCCATCGCGCCAGTGGTACACCTCTACACATTTGCGCTCTAGGGTGTAGGGTTTGTCGCGCAGCCAAAAGTTGTTGAACAAGCCGCTGCCTAGGTACATCACCCACGAGCCTTCAAAGCCAGAGGCTTCGGCTGACAATTCCTCTGGGTTGCGAAACCAGGTGCGGTCGCCCGGCACAAAATATTTGGGTGGCAAGGGCTCTTGCATAGAGCCCTGCTCGCGCAAAAACACTTCGTGAAATTCACCGGACTTGATGGGGCGCTGCTCCCACAGCGTTTGCAGCTGCGCCAAGAGTGCTGGGTTGCTCTGGGCCAGCTCTTGGGCAATGGCCAGCAAGATCACGTATTCGCTGGCGCGGTAGCAGGAGAAAGAGTACAGCGCCCCGGACACTTCGGGTTGGGTGGCTTTGGTCAGCGCGTCTATCAACGGCACACCCGGTAGCACCACAAAGCCCCGGTCTTCGTCATAGGCCCAGCAGTCGATGGGGCGCTCGGCATCGCTGGTGCGAAAGTCCAGCGTGGTCTTGCGCGCAGCCTGCACCATGTTGCGCCGAATGCGCACTGCAGAGATACATTCATCCACACTGGGAAACTCAAACGCCACGGGCCCCATGAGCATGGCCACCACAATCTCGCGCAGCAAGTCTGCTTCGTGTTGGGTGGTGTCTAGCTGCAATGTGCGCGCCAAGCCCAAGGTGTCAAAGTCTGGGGCCCACAGATGAGCTTGGTTCGGGTTAAGGCGCAGCTGCAAATACGGTCCTGCTGCGTCTGTGCCTGAATCCGTTTGAATGTGCTCAGTTAAATCAGTCAGCCCGAATGCCTGCAGCAGCACTTGCACCGTGTCTTCTGGTGCCGTGTTTTGTGCATGCGTGGTCTGGGCCTTGCCTAGCTGTATGCCTTTGCACACCAATGGAGCCAGTTTGGGGGTAGGGTTGCCTTGCATGGGTTTCAATGTAGTCGAAGTAAGAGTTGATTCACGTCCGTTACCAGCGCTGAAGGCACGGCCGCTGGGGCCCCGGGAGCGAGCTGGGCTTGGATCAGGCGACGGGCTGTATCTAAGTGGGGCGTTACGGTACCAAAAAAACGCGCTTGGCCTTGCGCCGCAATGAGCAAGGTGGGAAAGTTTTCTACCTCAATGGGCTCCACTAGGCTGGCTTCGTCTTCCACGTCAATCCACAGGAAGCGGCAGCCAGGAAATTCGGCCTCTAGTTGGGCAAAGACGCTGCGGTAGCTGCCACAGGTGCCGCACCATTGGGCGCACAGGCACGCCACTAAGAGGGCTGGGTGGGGCGAAGCGGGGGGAGTTGGCATGGCCCAATGATCTCAGAAATGGCTCGCAAATTTACAAAAAACAGGGGGCTGAATATCGATATGCCGCAGAACATATATGCGGGGTTTTACAATCTAGGGTTTCCCCCAAGCCCGAAACGGGCGAGACCCTGAATTATTCCAAGGCCCCCATGAGTGCATTTCTCGAAGAAACCGTTTTAAGCGTCCACCACTGGACCGACCGCCTGTTCAGCTTCACCACCACCCGCGACCAAGCCTTGCGCTTCTCTAACGGCCACTTCACCATGATTGGCCTGCGCCAAGAAAACGGCAAGCCGCTGCTGCGCGCCTACAGCATCGTCAGCGCCAATTACGAAGAACATTTGGAGTTTTTGAGCATCAAGGTGCAAGACGGCCCGCTCACCTCCAAGCTGCAACACATCCAAGTGGGCGACAAAATCATCGTAGGCCGCAAGCCCACGGGCACCTTGTTGATTGATTACCTCTTGCCCGGTAAAAACCTGTATTTGCTGGGCACCGGCACGGGCGTAGCACCTTTCTTGAGCATCGTGCGCGACCCCGCCACCTATGAAAAGTTTGAAAAAGTGATCTTGGTGCACGGCGTGCGTCAAGTGTCAGAGTTGGCCTATTTTGAATACCTCACCCACGACCTGCCTGCGCATGAGTTTTTGGGCGAGATGGTGACTAACCAGATGCTGTACTACCCCACGGTCACGCGCGAGCCCTTCAAAAACCGGGGCCGTATTCCTGACTTGTTTGAAGCAGGCAAGCTAGAAGCCGATCTGGGCATGCCCAAGCTCAACCCTGAGCACGACCGTGTGATGCTGTGCGGCAGCCCCGCCATGTTGCGCGATTTGAAGCACATGCTGGAAAAGCGTGGCTTTATGGAAGGCAACACCACCAAGCCGGGCGACTTTGTCATTGAGCGGGCTTTTGCCGAGCAGTAAGCTCAAATTTAGGACTTAGCACAGCAACTGTTTGCGCGCCCGGTGCAGGCGCACAAACAGGCTGGCCTCGCTAATTTGGAGGCGTTGGCATACCTCTTCAGACGTTTCGTCTTGCAACACCCGGAACTCCATCACATCGCGCAGACCCGGTGCCAAGGTGTTGATGTTTTTCATGGTTTGGTACAGGCGCTGGCGTTGTTCGGCCAGCTCATCAGGGCGGGGCAGGGTGCAGGCAATTTGGGGTGTTTCTTCATCGTCAGCGCCCGCATCCATGCTGTCAAAGCGCACGCTGTGGCGAATCACATCCACAATCTTGTTCTTTAGCACGGCGGTGAGCCAGCTGCGCAGTGCGCTGCGGCCAGAAAAGCTGGCGCGCCCAGTGATGACGGCCTCAAACACATCGTGCACGATGTCCTCGGCTTGGGTGGCGTCTTGCAGCTTGCGCTTGGCAAAGCGCACCAGGTAGTCGCGGTGTTCAATGAGTTCAGCCCAGCCTAGCGTAATGGTTTGCGCGTTGGCTTCTTCCGTCTGGGCACACGCGGTGGCGTAGGCATAGGCGCTGAAGTTGTTGGCTTGGGTAGCAATCATCATTTATCCTGTGTTCGGGTTGGCGATGGGTGTACTGTGGCTGGCCCACCTCACGCTTTGCTATCGAAATATCACAGCCAGATAACAATTCGCTAAAAACCTGAAAGAAATATCCGGGTAAGAAATACGCCCCCAGCGTGACTTACCATCATGGACATGAAGAGAATCCTCGTAGCCGAAGACCAAACCGACATCCGCGACCTGCTGGCCCTGAACCTGCGCGGTGCGGGCTATGAGGTGGTGGAGGCGGCTGACGGCTTGGCCGCGCTCGCCACAGAGACTGCTCGCCCTAACGACCTGCTGGTGCTGGACTTGATGATGCCCGGCATGGATGGCCTGGAAGTCTGCAAAGCCCTGCGCGCACGCGGCTCTAGTACCCCCATACTCATGCTCACGGCCAAGTCCACCGAGCTAGACCGCGTGCTGGGGCTCGAGTTGGGCGCAGACGATTACCTTACCAAACCTTTTTCTTTGGCCGAACTGCTGGCCCGCGTAAAAGCACTGCTGCGACGCGCAGACTTGTTGCAGGCGGCGCAAAGTGGTGCGCAAAACCCGCAAAGTGCCTTACGCAATGGCGAGTTGGAAATATTGCCGGGCAAGCGCCAGGTACACCTGCGCGGCGCTGCCCTGGACTTTACGGCGCTGGAGTTTGACCTGCTGCTGCACTTTGCCCAAAACCCAGGCCATGTGTTTTCGCGCGGGCAACTGCTCAACGCCGTGTGGGGCTACACGCACGATGGCTATGAGCACACCGTCACCACCCACATCAACCGCCTGCGCGCCAAGCTAGAGGTGGACGCCTTGCGCCCCGAGTTCATTTTGACGGTGCGTGGCGCGGGCTACAAAATGCGCGAAGCACCACGGTGATTTGACTATCTGACCTGCCGCTCATGACCGTTCGCCTCAAAATCGCGCTCACTATTTTCCTGACCGGTCTGCTCACGGCTGTGGGCGTGATCGTCACCGTGTTGTACGCCTTTCAGCGCTTTGAGCACGAGGCCACCTACTACCGCGCTACCGCATTCTTAGAGCGGGTTACCGCCAGGCACCCTGATATGTTTGCCATGCAAGAGCGGTTTGAGGAAGACTTCAACGCGTTCTTGGGTAACCTCGTGCTCTTTGAGCCCGATACCCAGCTCTACCTGCTGGCCGCCGACGGAACTGTGGTGGCCAACTCGGGGGATTTGGAGCTGCCCAAAGGCTTTAAAGTGGCCCTCAAGCCCGTGCAAGAAGCCGCTGGCAAAGAGCCCATGCCCTACGTGCTGGGAGACGACCCCCAGCGCATGAGCACCGCCACCGTGATTGCTGCGCGCGCCTTGCGCCGGGCTGTCATTCACAGTGGCCCCGATGTGGATGGCTACCTGTACCTGGTGTGCCACAAACGCATTTTGCCCCCCGGTCAACTCAACGCCCTGCAAAGCACTTTTGCCAAGCCAACCTTGGTGTCCATCATCGCGGTGGTGGCCTTAAGCACCTTGCTGGCAGCGTGGGTTATTGCCGCTGTGACCCGCCCCTTGCAGCGGCTCAGTCAGGCGGTGGCAGCGGTCACCCAGCACGGTTTGGAAGACAGAGGCGTTAGCGCCAATGCGGGGCCTGGTGTAGGCCCGCCCGGCAGCTTTGGCCTGGTGCACACCGCGTCTAAAGATGAGTTTGGCCAACTCACCAACGGCATACACGCCATGCTCACCACCTTGCAAACGCAGTGGAACATGCTGCGCAGGCTAGACCACTTTCGCCGCGAAGGCATTAGCAATCTGTCGCACGACTTGCGCTCACCGCTGACCGCGACGGTGGCTTGCCTGGAGACGCTAGACACCCGCTGGGGCAGCGACGCCCAGCGCGCCGATGACCGCAGCTTGGTCGAGGTGGCCTTGCGCAACACCCGCAATGCAGCCCGCTTGGTGCAGTCCCTGGGCGATTTGGCACAGCTCGACGAGCCGCAGTTTCAGCTCAAGGCTGAGGTGATGGATGTGTCTGAACTTCTAGACGACGTGGCCTTGCGTTTTGCACAGCGGGCGGCCGCCCAAGGTGTGCACATCCAAGCTTGCGCACCCAATGCGGACGGTGGAGTGCCACACGCAGAGTTGGCGCCTTTGGCCGCGGTCGATGTAGAGCTGTTTGAGCGCGCGCTGGCCAATTTGGTGGACAACGCTTTAAAGTTCTGTGCGCCCGGCGCCAGCATCTCTTTGGACGCGGTGCGGGTAGACGGTGAAGTGCAGGTCACCGTGAGCGACACGGGCCCGGGCATCCCTGCGGCAGATGTTCCCCACCTGTTTGACCGCTTTTACCAAAGCCGCCACAGCGTAGCGCCCGCCACGGGCGAAGGGGGCAAAGGGCTGGGCTTGGCCATTGTGAAGCGCATTGTGGAGCTGCACGGCGGGCAAGTGCAGGTGCACAGCGCGGTGGGGGTGGGCACCCGAGTGGTGGTGCATTTGCCTGCTGCGGTGTAACGTAGAGCTAACTAGGCTGCGCAGCTCCGGTTTAGCGCAGGGTTAGCCCTCATTTGCGCCACCGGGCACCCCGCCATGTAACAACCGTTGCATACCAAAAAAAGGTCGTAAACACTGAGTAGAAGCCTAGCGAGAACCAGTAGTAGAGCGGGTTGGAATCAAGTGTGACAACCACACTGCGGAAGCGACTTATTGAATTTGTTTCACCGCTCAGCAGCCCAATGATAAGCGTTTCCGTTAGCCCAAGCGACAAGATCAAAAATACGAAAAAAAAGACACGACATACCCAGGGGCCCCACCGCTCCCAAGTGACTCTTTCTCGTTCTAAGTCCGCAAAGGCTTTCGCGAAGACTTCCTCAGTTCTTTGTCTTCGTTGTTCAAGCGCTTGCTCAGATTTTTCGATCTGAATTTTTGCGCGAACATAAGTGCCGATTGCCTCAGATTTGTGAGACGGAGTTGTCGGTTCAGGGCCTGTCATCTTGTGAGGGCTATCGCCGCATTGGAGCCAGTGATGATCGGTTCAATAGAAAGTTATCGCAGCCTGCAGCCACCGGGAATGACTGGCTTACTCAATGCCAAAGCGCTTGCGCCGCTGCGCCATGTCGGGGGACTGCAGGTCTAGCAGGGTCAAAAAATCGATGGTTTTGAAAGTGCGGTCTATGGCGGGTGGCCCGCATATCCACGCCCCCATGGCCAAATAGGCCGACAACAGTTTGGGCGTTTTGAAGTTGCTGGTAG
>JBIIYT010000120.1:0-7012 GCA_044346675.1 Rhodoferax sp.
TATAGGCGTTGGGGCGGCGTGTGCCGATGGCTTGGCGGTTGTCCCACACGTAGTTTATGGCCGCGTCAGGCACGTGGTCTCCGTAAATAGACCGGGCAATGCTGAGTTTGGTACGCAGCCGAAAGCCCAAGTCCTCGGGTGGCAGCTTAAACGCCACGTACACCCGCGCTGCGTAGTCATCGCCCGCTTTGGTGGCCATGTCCGCAGTTTTTACGGTGCTGTCTACGCGCCAACGCCAGCACAACACAGGGGTCGCTGGCAGGTCAATAGCGAGCGGGCGGGCCAATAGCGCCATGCTGGCATTGGCCGTGGCTTGCACGCTGGCTTGGCCATCCCAAAGGACTGCGCGGTATTCGGTGGCGGGGATTTTGGTGTCGAACTGGACGACGCGCCACGGCGGCGGCACTGCGCTGGCGGCGGCGGATGCGCTGAAAAAGCCAATCTTCTGTGCGCCCGATGCCGCTGGTTGTCCGGTAGACACCGTTTGCGCCACTAGTGGCATGTGCATCAACGCCAGCAGCACGCCAATCACAAGGCGCATTTTTTCTAACGCAGATGGTCGGGTTTTATAGCTCATGCGGCCAGTGTACGCCCTCGTTTAGGCCGTGTTTTATGTCGTATAAACCAGCATGCCTGCCACACCACTCACCTTTACCCCCAGCGGCACCGTTGCTGGCAAATTGCTGCTTGTGCCCACGGGCGAGAGCGGCCCCACCCTGCCCCATGTGCAAGACTGGCTGACCGCCCAACTCAAGGCCAAAACGCCAGTCAAAGATGTCAGCACCACGGTGCTAGTAAAGGGCATCAAACAGTGGGCCGCTTATGAAAGCAAAGCAAGCGGCAAGAAGGTGCTGACTGTTTTCAAAATAACCTGAACCACAGAGGACTGCTATGGACGCAACTTTAACCCCGCTCGAACCCCATCCCCCCTGTGTGCGCCACTTTAGGCAAGCCCTGCTCTGGCCCTTGCGGCTCATGCCGGTGCGCGGCTCTGAGGGCAAGCACGCCAAGCCTTGGCAAGTGCTGGCCGAGATGGGCGATGCGTCGCCCTGGCGCGAAGTGGTGGACGAATACACGGGCGACGCCCATGGGCGCTTTCAGGAGCGGCACTACAACGAGTTTGTGACCTTCTTGCCCTATGTGCAGCGCTTTTTGTATGGCGAAGGGCGCAGCGACAAAGGTGCGAGCGGTGCTGGCAGTGCGGGTGCCACCAGCTCCCCTATGCGGGTGTTTCGCCGCAGCGATGTCAGCGCCGTGCGGGCCGTGACCCGGCCCGGCGAGCCAGCGGTCATGCTGCGGGTGGAGCATGTGGACTTGTATTTCTTTTTAGACCTCGACCTGGTGCTGCTCAACCTAGAGCTCAGCGCAGACGAGCTAGACCTGCCACTGGCCCAAGAGCTGATGTACCGCGTGGGCCGGGGCTACCCTGCGGGGTGGGACGCCCAAGGCAACGCGCTGCACTGCCTTTTTAGTGCCGAATGGCTGGGCACCGATGGCCAGGTGCTCGCCCGCTCGGATGCCAATGAACGTGAAGCGTTTATGTCGCATGTAAGCACCTACCGCGCACCGCGCATCTCTGCGCACTGGGCCTGGCTGCTGCAGCCGCTGGTGAGCGACCACACCGACCAAACTGGCCCCTTGCGCTTTAGGCAAATAGAGTACTACCGCATGCCGCAAATGGCCTACTTGGCGCTAGACAAGCCGCAAGAATTAAGCCGCAATGACTTTGTGCGCCTAGGGTTGGTCACCGGCGCCACCACCGGCAGCACCGATGGCAACCTGCCCTACGCCGAGAACCACCTGAGCGACTTTGAGCAACGCTTTTGCTACGACCGTTTTTGGTCTGAAGGCGGCACTGCGCCCAACACGCGCTACCTGTGCAGTGGGCACTCGCTGGTGGTGGTGGGCAATGCACAAAGCGCGTTTTACCGTTGCCCGCACCGGGGTGTGCTGGCGCAGTTTAGGCACCAGCATTTCTTGCTGTTTTTGATTGCCCATTTCCAAAAAGCTGCGCTCTTAATGTTCTCCGACCGGCTGGCCGAGGCGCTGAAAAACCTGGACATTACCGACGCGGCCAACATCCGCCGCTTCAAGCGCACCATACGCGACACCTTTGGCAGCTTTTTGCGCTTCACCCACCGCTATTGGTTTCACGAAGTGTCGGAGCAATCGCAAGTGCGGGCCTTGTTCCAAATGTGTTCTACCCACTTAGAAGTGGACCCGCTGTATGTGGAGGTGAAGCAGCGCATTGCGGAGATGAACGAATACCTAGAAGCCGACAGCCTGCGCCGCCAAGCCAACACGGTGGTGCGTCTGACGGTGGTGACCATTTTTGGCTTGATAGGTACGGTCACCACCGGCTTCTTGGGCATGAACTTGCTGGCCGAGGCCGATGCACCCACCACGCACAAGCTGCTGATATTTGCAGCGGTGTTTGTGTTTACCACGGGGCTTACGGTGTACACCATGGCCAAGTCCAAGCGTTTGTCAGACTTCTTGGATGTGCTTTCGGACGAGCGGGCGACGTGGTGGCAAAAGTGCATGGCGTTCACGCTGGTGTGGCGCAAGGCGGGGGCTGAGTGAAAGCTTGGAGTCCGCGTTGCACCAGCTTGTCACACCACAGCGACTGGAGTGGGTAGCTCCGCGAATGTCCTCCGCGTCGACCTAGGGTCGACGGCTCCCCCTTTATTTGGCAAAACCCCAAGTCCACGCTGCGCCACCCACCCCAGCCGCTGCGGTAGCCAGCGGTGTTGGTGTGGAACGATGGAACTCCAAACACGCAATGGCACAGGGCGGTGTGGCGCTCTGCGCAGCGGCATAAAGGAGGAGGCCGCAGGCCGGGGGACAGCCGCGGAGTAGAGTGCCACACTGCCCTGTGCCCGTACCCCTGCGTAATAAGTGGCCGACCTCCACGACCAAGCTCAATTATTTGTTGCACACTGCTCCCCATGACAAAATCCAAGCTCATTCTGTTACTCCTGCTAGCAGCCCTGGCCTTAGCCTTCTTTGCGCTGGACTTGGGGCGCTTTTTAAACCTTGCCTACCTGCGCGAAAGCCAGACCAGTTTTGCGCAGCTGTATGCCGAGTCGCCTTGGGTGGTGCGGGGCACCTATTTCGCGGTGTATGTGGCGGTGGCAGCGCTGTCGCTGCCCGGTGCAGCCTTGCTCACCTTGGCGGGGGGCGCTATTTTTGGTTTGGGCTGGGGCTTAGTAGTCGTCTCATTTGCGTCCGCCATCGGGGCCACCTTGTCTTTTTGGATGGCCCGTTTTGTCTTGCGCGACATGGTGCAAGCCCGCTTTGGCAAGCGCTTGACTGAAATAGACCGTGGGGTGCAGCGCGACGGTGCGCTGTATTTGTTTAGCTTACGTCTCATCCCTGTGGTGCCATTTTTTGTCATCAATCTGGCCATGGGCCTGACCAGCATGCGGGCTTGGACCTTCTACTGGGTCAGCCAAGTGGGCATGTTGGCGGGCACTGCGGTGTATGTGAATGCCGGCACGCAGTTGGCCAGCATCCAGTCGCTCAAAGACGTGGTGAGCCCGGCCCTGCTGGGCTCGTTTGTGCTCTTGGGTTTGTTTCCGCTGCTGGCTGCCAAGGCCATGCACATCATCAAAGCACGCCAGGTGTATGCACGCTGGCGCTCGGTCAAGCCCAAGCGCTTTGACCGCAACATGGTGGTCATCGGCGGCGGTGCGGGTGGGCTGGTGTCGGCCTATATTGCGGCGGCGGTCAAAGCCAAGGTCACTTTAGTTGAGGCCCACAAAATGGGGGGTGACTGCCTGAACTACGGCTGTGTGCCCAGCAAGGCGCTCATTCAAAGCGCCAAACTAGCGCACCAGCTCAAGCATGCTGATCGATATGGTTTGGATAGCATACTGTCCATAGAAAACAAGGGCACCATTACCTTTTCATTCAAAAATGTAATGCAACGCGTGCATGCGGTGATAGCGGCCATAGAGCCGCACGACAGCATAGAGCGCTACACCGCCCTGGGCGTGGAAGTACTGCAAGGCTACGCCAAAATCATCAACCCCTGGACGGTAGAAATTGCCCTGAACGACGGCACCACGCAAACCCTCACCACGCGCAGCATCGTCATTGCCGCCGGTGCCCGCCCCTTTGTGCCACCGCTGCCGGGCTTGGAAGATGTGGGTTATGTGACCAGCGACACGCTGTGGGACACGTTTGCCAAGCTCGATGCCGTGCCCCCGCGGCTGGTGGTGCTGGGCGGCGGCCCCATAGGCTGCGAGCTGGCCCAAGCGTTTGCGCGGTTGGGCTCGGCGGTGACGCAAGTGGAGATGGGCGAACGCATCATGGTGCGCGAAGATGCAGAAGTGTCTGCCCTAGCCCGCGCAGCCCTGCAAGCAGACGGGGTGCAGGTGCTCACGGGCCACAAGGCCCTGCGCTGCGAGCTGCAGGCCGGCCAAAAGGTACTCATTGCCGAGCATGCCGACACGCAGGTGCGCATAGAGTTTGACCAACTGCTGTGCGCCGTGGGCCGCAACGCGCGATTAAGCGGCTACGGGCTGGAAGAGCTGGGCATACCTACCCACAAGACCGTCACCACCAACGACTACCTGCAAACCATCTACCCCAACATCTACGCCGCAGGCGATGTGGCCGGGCCCTACCAGTTCACCCACGTGGCGGCGCACCAAGCGTGGTATGCGGCGGTGAACGCACTGTTTGGCAGCTTCAAACTATTCAAGGCCGACTATTCGGTCATCCCCTGGGCCACGTTTATTGACCCCGAAGTCGCCCGCGTGGGCTTAAACGAGCAAGAAGCCCAAGCCCAAGGTGTGGCGTATGAAGTAACCCGCTTTGACATAGACGAGCTAGACCGCCAAATTTGCGACGCCGGTGCGGGCCACCCCACCCACGGCTTTGTGAAGGTACTGACGGTCCCTGGCAAAGACCGTATTTTGGGCGTGACCATCGTAGGCACCCATGCGGCAGACCTGCTGGCCGAATACGTGCTGGCCATGCGCCACGGCCTGGGGCTGAACAAGATACTGGGCACCATCCACACCTACCCCACCCTGAGCGAGGCCAACAAATACGCCGCAGGTGAATGGAAGCGCGCCCACCAGCCGCACGCCCTGTTGGCGTGGGTGCGCAAGTTTCACAATTGGCGGCGCCACTGAGGCCACCGTGAGGCAGGAGTGGCGGTGCAAGGAACTCGTGAAACAATAGGGCCATGAGCGCCCCCGTTGCACCTAACCCCCTCCACCGTCCCGTGCAGGCCGGAGTGCTGGTATTGGTAGGTGCGGGCTATGCGCACCTGCAAACCCTCACAAGGCTTGCGCAGCGTCCACTAGAAGGGGTACGCGTCATTTGGGTCCACCCCCTTGCCCAGCAAATGCATGCGCCCATGCTGCCGGGCTTTGTGGCCGGACACTATGCGTGGGGCGACTGCACCATCCCGCTCGAGCCTTTGGCGCGCCACGCCAACGCGCGCTGCTTAGAGCGCCAAGTGCTAGCGCTAGACGCCACCCAGCGCCTGCTCACCTTGGACGATGGCAGCACGCTGCGCTATGACTGGCTATCGGTCAATACCGAGGGTGTGCAAGAGCGTGAACAGCTCGAGCGCGCCGTGCCGGGGGCGCGCACCCACGGTTTGTTTGTAAGGCCTTTTGACGTCTTTGCCAAGCTGTGGCCCCTGGTGGTGGAGCTGGGCAGCCAGCGAGCCTTGCGCATCGCCATCATTAGCGCAGGCACCGTGGGCGTGGAGCTCGCCTGTGCGGTGCGCAGCAGCATCCCCAGTGCTGCAATTACCTTGCTGATGCAACCCATCCCTTGGGATGAGCACTGCCCGAGCGCCGTGCGCAATCGTCTGCGCATAGCCCTCAAGAAGCAAGGCATCACCGTGCTGCATGATGCTGTGGTGAGCATCGAAGCCACCCAAGTGCATTTAGCAAGCGGCGCAAGCTTGGCTTGCGATGTACCGCTGCTAGCCATGGGCGTGCAGCCCCCCGCGTGGCTGGTAAACAGTGGTTTGGCCTTAGATGCGCAAGGTGACTTGCTGGGCGACCTGCACGCAGTCACCCAGGGCCAGACGCCCCCACCCAATGCGCCAGCGCAGCGCAGGCTTGCGCTTTGGTTTGGTGGTAGTCGCTATAGCGTGGCGAGCTGGGGCACGTTCAGCACCCAAGGGTTTGGGGTATGGTGGCTCAAGCACTGGCTGGACCGCAGCTTTGTGGCCAAACACACCAAAGGCAGGTCATGACATTTATTACCCAGGTGCTACAAGTGATCCGCACCGAAGCCCAGTATTTACAACGCTTTCCCAAGCTACTGGCCAGCGCGGCTGTGGTGGTGCTGGTGCCTGCACTGTATTGCGTGGTGTACCTGGCCAGCGTGTGGGACCCCGAGGGCAACACCGCAGCACTTCCAGTGGCCATCGTCAATCTGGACGAAGGCGTGCAGTACCGCGACCATACCTTTAACATCGGTTTAGACATTAGCAAGCGCTTAGAAAAAAGTGGGCAATTTGGCTTTGTCAAGTACGCCAATGAACAGCATGCGCGCGCCCAAGTGCGCCAAGGCAAACTGGCGTTTGCGCTCATTATTCCGCGTGGTTTTAGCGCCAGCGCCGTACCGGGTGCCGAGGCAGGCGCTGCCAAGGTGGTGATTTACACCTCGCAAGGAAACAACTTTGAGAGCGCCAACATCGCCAAACACTTTGCCCAAGCGCTGGGGCGCGAAGTGAATGAAAGCCTCAACGAGCGGCGCTGGGCCATGGTGCTGACCAGCGCTGCGGGCTCGCAGCGCGGAGTCGAGCAGCTGCATCAGGCGGTGCAAGAATTGCGCACAGGTACCCTCGAGCTGCAAACCGGCGCGGGGCAAACGTCCGCCGGGGCAACTTCTTTGGCCAAAGGTGCAAACCGCCTCAATGACGGGGTCAACCAAATGAGCACCGGGCTCAAGAACCTAGGTGCCGGGCTCAAGACAATAGATGCCGCGCGCCCCAGCAACGCCGACCTCAACCGCTTAAGCAGCGGTGCCCAAGCCC
>JBIIYT010000121.1:0-7010 GCA_044346675.1 Rhodoferax sp.
CATGTCCGCACGCATTGCACACCACGCGCTTGGCGCGCAGTGCGCCCGTTGGCAAGCCACAGTTTTCACACACCGCGCCCGCTATGGGGGTTTCTTCGCCAAAGCCCGGTGCACTGCATGCGGGACAGGCGCACTGCAAAAGGGTTGCCAGCTGCTGCGCGCAATGGGCAATCTGGCCCATGCGGGTGGGGTTGCGGTGCGCGCGCATGTCGGTCTCTAGCCAAACCGAGCCCGTTAGCAAGGCCCGCCCCACCTGTTGCTCCAACAGCTCCCAGGTGTCGCAGGCCTTGCTAAAAGCAAGCTCACCGGGCTTGCCGACAATGATGCCGTGCGCTGGAAACCCAGCCTCTAGGGCAAAGCCCTTCGCTTGCTGCCAGCTACTGGCGGTGCATTGGGCATAGTTGGTTTGCGCCCCTTGCACCAAAGCAAACACGGCGCGTTGCGCCTGCGCATCCCACCACACCAGCACCTCGCGGGCCCAAGCGCTTAGGCCCACATAGGGGTCTGGACCAAAGCTGCCTTCGCTGCCCAAGCCATAACCGGCACCGCTGAGCTGGGCGGCCATTTTGGCTTTGGCGGTTGCCGCCTCCAACTGACTCCCGGCACGCGCAGTTTCTCCGGTAAATGTACCCAGCGTGTCGGTATCAAAACCATCAACCACATGCGTCTCATAGCCCGCCAAACGCAGGGGAGCTTGTACGGCAGCCAGCTTTCCATGCTGGGTGAGAAAGGCGAGCGTTGCCATCGGCGCTTGTTTTAGAGCCTACCCAACAAACACAAAATTTAAACCCGGTAGCGATCCGTGGAACTGCCGAGTTTGCGCAGCAAGGCGCCGGCTATTTCGGTCAAAGGCAATATCTCGTCAGCGGCGCCATGCAAAATAGCTTCGCGCGGCATGCCAAACACGATGCAGCTTGCCTCGTCTTGCACGAAGTTGTAACTTCCCGCGTCCTTCATTTCCTTCATGGCTTTGGCACCATCGCCGCCCATGCCCGTGAGCATGATGCCAAAGGCGTTGCGCCCCGCGACCCGCGCCACGGATTGGAATAGCACCTCCACAGACGGCTTATGTCTATTCACCGCCTCACCATCGTCGACCACGCACACATAGTTGGCACCACTTTTGTCGATGCGGAACTGCTTGCCACCCGGCGCAATATAGGCATGACCTGGCAAGACACGGTCGCCGCTCACCGCTTCCTGCACCGTGATCTGGCACAAGCCATTGAGCCGGGCTGCAAAGCTGGTGGTAAATCCGGGGGGCATGTGCTGGGTGATCACCATGCCAGGCGAATCGGCAGGCATGCGCATGAGCACCTCTTTGATGGCCTCCGTGCCGCCAGTAGAAGCGCCAATGGCCACCAACTTTTCCGTCGAAACCCGACTAAAGGAGGACTGAGCACTAGGCGACCTTGCAGCAGTGGACTGCTCGGATGGCGCAGATGTTGCGGGTGCAGCAACGCGTCGAATATGCGCCGACGCGGCGACCCGAATCTTCTCTACGATCTGCCCCGCCAAATCCTTGATGCCATCGACCAAGCCAATGCGCGGTTTGGCAACAAAGTCCACCGCCCCCAGCTCCAAGGCGCGCATGGTCACCTCGGCACCGCGTTCAGTAAGGGTGGATATCATGATGACCGGCATGGGGCGAAGACGCATTAAACGGCCTAGAAAATCTAAGCCATCCATCTTGGGCATCTCAATGTCTAAGGTAATGACGTCGGGGTTGAGCTCGCGAATCATCTCGCGCGCAATGAGTGGGTCATTGGCTGTGCCGACGCACTCCATGTCGTGCTCCCGGTTGATGATCTCAGCCACCAAACTGCGCACCAACGCAGAGTCGTCTACCACCACTACGCGAATTTTTTTCACTTAAGCCCCCAAGAACAAATCTACCGAGCCACCCGAGGTGGACTTGGCAACAGAGGCGGCGTTGCCCTTGCGCTCTTCCACCGCCAAAGTTTCCGGGTGCGAATGCGCCAAGCGCTTGACTAGCGCTTTGCCAGACGAAGGAAAGAAGCAGACCTTGCGCGGATGGATATCCAGCACATCCTGAGAGATCACGGCAATACGCTCTGTGGCCAAGTAATCCAACACAAACTGGGTATTTCGCTCACCCACATTCAAGGTGGTGAAACCGGCCATGACCTGGGCACCACCAAAAACCTTAGCCTGCATAGTTTCCCGGCGGGCACCTCTCTTGATCATCTCGTTGATCAACAACTCCATCGCGTAAGACCCATAGCGCCCAGAGCCCTCGGTGCCGTCTCCGTCAGGCAGCATGAAGTGATTCATACCGCCAGTGCGGGCTTTGCCATCCCAGATACAAGCAGAAATGCATGAACCCAAGACCGTCATCACCACGATGTCCTCATTGGACACGTAATACTCGCCCGGCAACACCTTGACGGCGTCGTACTGGAAATGGTGGTCCGTGTAAAAAAAGGACGCTACGCCGGGCTTGCGGGGCTCAGCCTTGAGTTGCTCAATGCGAGACACCCGCCCATTGGCAAGCACTTTGGCGCCCGACGCACCCGCTGCATTTAGACCGACCAGATGACTACTGGCGCTCATACACAGTTTTGCCTTTTAAAACAAATAAATCGCGGGAATCGCTGAAATTTTCGGCATGGCCCACAAAGAGCTTTGCGCCGGGTTTCATGACCTTGTGAATTCGCTCCAGTACCTGCCGCTGGGTTTTGGCGTCAAAATAAATCATGACATTTCTGCAAAAAACCGCATCAAACTGTTCCCTAAACGGCCAGTCGTCCTTGATCAAGTTAACGATTAAAAACTCTACGAATTTCTTGACCTCGGGCTTGACCATCGCCATACCGTCGTTGCCCCCCTTGCCGCGCAGGAAGTAGCGCTGAACACGTTCGGCGCCCAGCCCCTTCAATCCATCCATGCGGTACACGCCTTGCTGGGCGGTGGCAAGCACCTTGGAATCAATATCGCTGGCCATCAATGAAAAATTAGCGCGCGGACCCAATGCGTCCAACATCGTCATCGCAATGGAATAGGGCTCTTCACCGGTAGAGGACGCACTGCACCAGACCTTCCACGCCGTGCCTGCCGGCTTGGACTTGAGGTAGTCCGCCAGTATCTCAAAATGGTGATTCTCGCGAAAAAATGAAGTGAGATTGGTGGTCAAGGCATTGACAAATTCCTGCCACTCGGGCCCCTCAGAAGCTTCCAGCCAACTGAGATACTCCCGAAAACTGTCATGCCCCGTTTCACGCAAACGTCGAGACAAGCGGCTATACACCATGGCGTGCTTGCCGTCGTGCAAGCTAATGCCCGCACGTTTGTAAATCATGGCTTGAACCCGACCAAAGTCAGCGTCCGTCCAAGCAAACTCGCGGCCTTGAATGTCTGCTACCCCAGACGCTTTTCTGTCATCCGTAGCTTGAATTGTCACGGTGTTTGGCGCAGGCAGCTTAGTCGGAGTCGCTCACAAGACCCATGTCAGGCGAGGCCATAAGACGCTCTATATCCAACAGAATCAACATCCGATCACCTAAGGAGCCCAAGCCCAGCACCGACGCGCTGTCAATCACGCTTTCAACGTCGGGAGCGGGGCGCAAGCTTTCTGGGGGCAATTCCATAACGTCACTCACCGAATCCACCACAATGCCCACCACCCGGCTTCGCAGGTTGAGCACGATGACCACAGTAAAGGAGTCATACTCCGCCCGAGCACAGTTGAACTTCAAGCGCATGTCCACGATAGGGACAATCGTCCCCCGCAAGTTGACCACGCCTTTGATGAAGTTGGGGGCATTGGCAACCCGTGTGGGGGGCTCGTAGCCACGGATCTCCTGCACCTTCAAGATATCGATGCCGTACTCTTCTTGATCCAAGCGAAACGTCAGATACTCGCGTGCATCAGAGGCTTCCAATTTATCCATTTTTTCCATCGCGCCCATGCCGGACTCCTTTAATTGGTATCAATGCCTTGTACGACGAACTAAGGCTGCGGTATCCAGGATCAATGCCACCTTGCCATCGCCCAAGATGGTCGCACCCGACACGTTGGGGATTTTGCGGTAGTTAGATTCCAAGTTTTTAACCACCACTTGTTGCTGCCCCAGCAGCTCATCCACCAAGAGCACTACGCGGCTGCCCTCAGCCTCTACCACGACCATGATGTCGCCCGTTTTCTCAAAATCGAATCGTGGAACTTGGAAGACTTTCTCCAACTCAATCACAGGCATATACTCGTCGCGAACTTTGACCAACTGAGCCCCTTGGCCCACGGTACTCACCGCATCGGCTTTTACTTGGAATGACTCCACGACGGATGAGAGCGGGAGGATGTAAACCTCATCCCCCACACCCACCGACATGCCGTCCATGATGGCCAGCGTGAGCGGCAGACGCACCGAAACCCGCATCCCGTAGCCTTCTGCGGAATCAACCTCTACGGTACCGTTGAGGGCCGTAATATTTTTCTTCACCACGTCCATGCCCACACCGCGGCCAGACACGTCGGTGACAACCTCTGCGGTGGAAAAACCAGGCGCAAAAATAAGTTGCCACACCTCGGCATCGGTCATTGCATCGGAAACGTCGAGACCGCGTTCGCGGGCTTTGCGCAATATCTTCTCGCGCGACATACCCCGGCCATCGTCCCTGACTTCAATCACGATAGAGCCCCCTTGGTGGGAGGCAGACAAGGTAATGGTGCCCGTATCTGACTTACCAGCCGCAATCCGATCGGCCGGCATCTCTACGCCATGGTCACAGCTGTTGCGCACCAAGTGGGTCAGCGGATCGGTGATTTTTTCCACCAAGCCTTTGTCCAACTCAGTGGCTTCGCCTTGCGTCACAAAGTCGACCTTCTTGCCCAGCTTGCTTGCCAGATCGCGCAGCATGCGCGGGAAACGGCTAAACACAATGGACATCGGGATCATTCGAATCGACATCACCGACTCCTGCAAATCACGGGTATTGCGATCCAGATCGGCCAAACCAGTCAGCAACTGCTGGTACACCGCGGGATCGAGCGCCCGGCTGTTTTGCGCCAGCATAGCCTGGGTGATCACCAACTCGCCCACCAAATTGATCAACTGATCAACCTTGCTAATAGCCACCCGAATCGTGGCCGCCTCAGGCTGAGCGGCAGCTGCACCCGCCGCCGGCTTGGCAGGGGCTTTAACCAAGGCCGAGCTAGCGCTGGGAGCGGAACTGACCGCCGCCGCAGGGGTTTCTGCTGGAGCACCTGGTGCACCGTCAAAAAATCCGAAGCCCTCCGACGCTGCTGCGGGCGCGGGCGCAGCGGCCGGGGCGGGTGCTGGGGCCGCCACAGCCAACGACTTGATCACAATGTGCTCGCGCGAGACGTGAAAGGCAAACAGGTCTAGCAAGTCATCGTCCGTGGAGGCCGTTTCAACGGCAAAAATGCGAGTATCTTTTTTATCGCAGGGCAGCACCTTGATGTCACCAAGCCCCGGAATATCCCGAAACAGTTCCCGAACCTCATCGGCCTGCTCTGGTCGCTCAAGCGGGCCGATAGTAATTTCCAAGGAGCGTGTCGATTTTGCGCTGGCCGCAGCCGGCGCTGCAGCCGCTTGTGGCGCTGGCGCAGCGACTGGCGCGGGCGCAGGTACAGGAGCAGCAGGCGCGGCCGCCGCTGGCAAGGGTGCTCCGGAGGCCAGCACACTGATGCGGCGCACCAAGTCCCCCGTGGGCAAGGCTTCGCCTTCGCCACCGGCTTGGTGGCGCGCCAACAAACTGCGCGAGGCATCTGCCGACTCCAACAGCACATCGACCATGGACGAATTGGGTTGCAATTCGTGGCGACGCAAGCGATCTAGCAGCGACTCCATCTGGTGGGTCAATTCTGCGACGTCGCTGAAACCAAAAGTTGCAGCGCCGCCCTTCACAGAGTGCGCGCAACGGAAAATTCCGTTGAGCTCTTCGTCGTCTGCGGTCTCCAGATTCAAATTGAGCAACATGCGCTCCATCTGGTCTAAATTTTCGCCCGCTTCTTCAAAAAAGATTTGATAGAACTGGGTTAGATCAAAATCACCCCCGCCACCTTCTTGGTGCGTTTCTGCCATGCCGATCTCCTGTTTGCCTATTTCAACCGAGCCGCCAAGGTTTCATCTAGCGGATGACTTTTTTAATCACATCCAGCAGCTTGGCCGGGTCAAACGGTTTTACCAACCAACCCGTTGCACCGGCCGCACGCCCAGCCTGCTTCATCAAGTCACTGGACTCGGTAGTGAGCATAAGGATGGGGGTTGTTTTGAACTGAGGATGCTCACGCAACTTGCGCGTCAAGCCTAGGCCATCCAAGCGCGGCATGTTTTGATCGGTCAGCACCAAGTCGAAAGTCTGCGCTTGGGCCTTCTCGTAGGCATCTTGCCCATCCACCGCCTCGACCACTTGGTAGCCGGCGCCGGTTAAGGTGAAAGAAACCATTTTCCGCATGGAAGGTGAATCATCTACAGCGAGTATGAGTGACATGTGAGGCTCCGACTAGTTCAATTTAAATGGTTGAAATAAAAACGCAGTAGTTAAAAAAGTTCGACAGATCCAGCATCCATCTCATCCTGGGTAACGGGGTTAGGGCGCTCGGGCACCTCCTCCACAAACGGTACCGCCTCGCCGTCTTCGAGCCCCATGGACTCGGAAGCCAACCGATAGGCGCAACCTTGCAGGATTTTGGATGTGTGAATAATGAGTTGGGAGGCCATGTCTTGAAACTGCAGCTCCGTCACCGCCGAGCGCAATGTGTTGCGAACAATATCCAACTCTGGAGAATTCATCAGCGCCGGACTGGCCAGATTGGCACTCGCACTGGTAAACCGCTCCATCAAATTTTCCATGGTGTGCGCGAGCAAACCGTCCAAGCGAGACAAATCATGCACGACCACGAGCAAGGAATCCTGCACCTCGGCCACCAGCATGACGGGTAACTGCACGCCTGGAGAGGAGGTCGTTTTCGATGATGGTTGCATTGTCTTAAGTCCTAAACACCACAATGTTCGTCAATCAAAACT
>JBIIYT010000003.1:0-21497 GCA_044346675.1 Rhodoferax sp.
ACGCACGGTTTTTATAGCTTGCGCGAAGTTCAAGGGCAAGCCATCTTGGCTGATTTGCGCATGGGACAAGAGCCGAACTATGTGTTTGCGTTCGCTTTGGCACAGCGTGAAGGCGCGGGCTGGAAGGAGATCACGCCTCAAGCGCAAGGCGGCCGTGGCGATGCCACCAAAGCGCTGCCCTGGTTGTGGGCTCGCATCAAGGGGCAGGACATTGCGCCACCGCGGTAGACAAGCGCATTGGGAGACCCCAAAAAACCGTGCCATACTGGCTTTTATCCGATTGAATTTCCCATCCACCCCAGTCAGTCATGATCAGTGTTCGCATCATTTGCGCCTTTTGGTTGCTTTGCGCATTGCAAGCCTGGGTCCAAACCGAGCGTTCCCAAAAACACCGAAGCCCCTAAGCCGAATTGCACACTGGTATCTACATGCGTGACCCCGTTTTAACCCCGACTTTCGAGCTAGCCAAGCGGCACTTTCTCGAAGGCTTAGACCACTTCCAAGCGGGCGACTATGGCAAGGCAGAGTTGCTTTTTCAGGCTTCGCTGCAGTTGTTGCCGCAGCGCATCTCCACCCTTGTTAACTTGGCGGCGACCCAGTTAAAACTGGATCGTCCGCAGGCCGCATTGAACACCGCCGTGCAGGTGCTAAGCCTAGAAGCTGACAATGCGGACGCCCTCTTTCACGAGGCCACGGCCAGAGCGCATTTGCAGCAACACGCCTTGGCGTTGCAAGGCTTGGAGCGTTTGCTTCGGCTCAATGATCAATGGGCTCAAGCGTGGGTGTTGCACGGGGAAGTGCTGCAAGCGGTGGGGCAACAAGAGCAGGCGGTGCATTCGTACCAACGGGCAGTGAGTTTGGAGCCAGGCCTCACTCTGGCTTGGGTCAACTTGGGACATTTGTTGCGCGAGGCTAATCGCCCCAGTGAAGCAGCCCAGGCCTACCGGCAAGCCATTCACTACGGTGCCAACCCTGAGCTGTTGCGGTTTTACCTCGCGGCTGTGAGTAACGAACCCGCTCCCACCAGCGCTCCGCCAGCCCATGTGCAGGCCTTGTTTGACGACTACGCCGCAGAATTTGATGAGCACCTCGTGAAGGTCTTGGGTTACCAAGCGCACCATGTGCTGGTGCGGCACTTGCAAGCACTGGGGGCGGGGCCCTTCATCTGCGCTTTAGACCTGGGTTGCGGCACGGGTTTGAGTGGGCCTTTGCTCAAGCCGCTGTGCCAGCGCTTGCACGGGGTGGACTTGTCGCCTGCCATGCTGGACAAGGCCCGAGCGCTGGGGGTCTACGACGAGTTGGTGCAAGCTGACATCGTGCAGCACTTGCGCAGCAGCGCCGAGCGGTATGACTTGGTTGCGGCGACTGATGTGTTCATTTATGTGGGCGAGTTGACACCAACGTTCACCGAGCTGCAGCGGCTGATGCCGGCGGGAGGCATTTTTTGTTTCTCGGCCGAGGAGGCCCGCCCGGGCTGCACTGGGTTTGAGTTGTTGCCTAGCTTGCGTTATGCCCATAGCGAAACCTATTTGCGCCAGTTGGCGCAGCACAGCGGTTTTGACTGCTTGGCCGTGCGGCGTGAGCCCGTGCGCGCCGATCAAAAGCAGGCGGTAGATGGCTTGTTCGTGTATCTGCGTCGGCACAATTAACTTTGGCTATTTAATGCATGAAATCTATTGATTCGACCAATCAATAGATTTTCCCTAAAGTCGAGGCTCCAACCCACCAAGGAGCTTCGCTATGAAAAACATCCCCCCTGAGTTCAGCCTGCTGGGCAGTTGGGAAGAGCTTTTGGCGGCCCTGGCGCAAGCGTTCTGAACAGCCATTGATGACCCAACCCCCTAGGAGATACCCCATGAGCAGCCCCACTACCCCGAGTACCACCCCAGCCACCTGTCCCGTGATGCACGGCGCGCGCGCCATTCCCGGCGCACAGTCCAACGCCCACTGGTGGCCCAACCAGCTCAACCTAGGCATCTTGCACCAGCATGCCCCCGCGTCCAACCCCATGGACCCAGACTTTGACTATGCCGAAGCCTTTAAAAAGCTGGACTACGCCGCGCTCAAGCAAGACCTAGTGGCCTTGATGACCGACTCCCAAGACTGGTGGCCGGCCGACTGGGGCCACTACGGCGGTTTGTTTATCCGTATGACCTGGCACGCAGCGGGCACATACCGCACGGGCGATGGCCGCGGCGGCGCCAACACCGGCAACCAGCGCTTTGCCCCTTTGAACAGCTGGCCTGACAACGGTAACCTGGACAAGGCGCGCCGTCTGCTGTGGCCTATCAAGCAAAAATACGGCAACGCCATTTCTTGGGCTGATTTGTTTGTCTTGGCGGGTAACGTGGCCATGGAGACCATGGGCTTCAAAACCTTGGGTTTCGGCGGTGGCCGTGCCGACATTTGGCAGCCCGAAGAAGACGTGTATTGGGGCGCTGAAAAAGAGTGGCTGGCCACCAGCGACAAGCCCCACAGCCGCTACAGCGGCGAGCGTGAGCTGGAGAACCCTCTGGCTGCGGTACAGATGGGCTTGATCTATGTGAACCCGCAAGGGCCTGACGGCAACCCCGACCCCGTGCTCTCCGGGCGCGATGTGCGCGAGACCTTCGCCCGCATGGCCATGAACGACTATGAGACCGTGGCCCTGGTGGCCGGCGGCCACACCTTCGGGAAAATGCACGGTGCGGGCGACCCGGCCTTGGTAGGCCCCGAGCCCGAAGGCGCAGCCATGGAAGAAATGGGTTTTGGCTGGACCAATAAATTCGGCAAAGGCCATGGCGCAGACACCACCACCAGTGGCTTTGAAGGCGCGTGGAAACCCAACCCCACCACCTGGGACATGGGCTATTTCAAAGTGCTGTTCAAGTACGAGTGGGAGCAGGTGAAGAGCCCAGCCGGTGCGACCCAGTGGCGTGCCAAAAACGTGGCGCCCGAGGACATGATTGCCGACGCGCACGACCCCTCCAAAAAGCACCCACCGCACATGACCACGGCAGACCTGTCGCTGCGTTTCGACCCCGCGTATGAAAAAATTTCGCGCCACTTCTTGGCCTACCCGGACGAGTTTGCCGATGCTTACGCCCGTGCTTGGTTCAAGCTCACCCACCGCGACATGGGGCCCAAGATCCGCTACCTTGGCCCCGAAGTGCCAGCGGAAGATTTGATTTGGCAAGACCCGGTGCCTGCGGTGGATCACCCGTTGATAGATAGCAAAGACGTGGCCGCATTGAAAGCCCAAGTGCTTGCTGCAGGCCTGACGGTGGGCGAGTTGGTGTCCACCGCGTGGGCTTCGGCGTCCACCTTCCGGGGCTCTGACAAGCGCGGGGGGGCCAACGGTGCGCGTGTTCGCTTGGCCCCGCAAAAGGACTGGCAGGCCAACCAGCCTGCCCAGTTGACCAAGGTGCTGGCCGTCTTGGAGCGCGTACAGCAGACGTTCAACGCCGCGCAGACCGACGGCAAAAAAGTGTCGCTGGCGGACTTGATTGTGTTGGCTGGCAATGCCGCAGTAGAGCAAGCGGCACATCTGGCGGACCACACGCTGACGCTGCCTTTTGCCCCTGGGCGCACCGACGCGTCGCAAGAGCAGACCGATGCAGACTCCTTCTCCGTGCTGGAGCCGCAGGCCGATGGTTTTCGCAATTTCCAAAAGAAGGGCTACCGCGTGTCGCCCGAAGAAATGTTCTTGGACAAAGCCCAACTCTTGACCCTGAGTGCCCCCGAGATGACGGTGCTGGTGGGTGGCTTGCGCGTGCTGGGCGCCAACGTGGGTGGCTCCGCACAAGGGGTGTGGACCCAGCGCGTGGGCCAGCTCAGCAACGACTTCTTTGTGAACCTGGTGGACATGGCAACCGTTTGGAGCCCCACTGGCGCCAACAGCTACGAGGGGCATGAGCGCAAAACCGGCAAACTCAAGTGGACTGCTAGCCGGGTCGACTTGGTATTTGGCTCCAACTCGCAACTGCGCGCTGTGGCCGAGGTCTACGCCCAAAACGATGGAGCGGCCAAGTTGGTGCGCGACTTTGCAGCCGCGTGGACCAAGGTGATGAACCTAGACCGTTTCGATCTCGCTTGAGCTACCGGCTAGGGCGGATGCACACCTTAGCGGGCGGTGTATCCGCCGTCGATGACCAACTCGGTGCCGGTCACAAACTTGGCCTCGTCGCTGGCAAGGTAGACCGTGCCCCAAGCGATGTCGTCAGGCTCACCCATATGGCCCAGCGGGTGCAAGCCTCCCACGGCTTGGCGCGCAGCCTCTAGGTCCGGGGCCGACGATAAGTGCTTCTCCACCATCGGTGTCCAGATGAAGCCGGGGTGAATGGAGTTGACGCGTATTTTGTCCGCAGCATAGAAGAGCGCATCGGTTTTGGTCATCATGCGCACTGCACCTTTGGAGGCGTGGTAGGGCGGCACATCGGGCGCGCTGACCAAGCCATAAATGGAGGACAGGTTGATGATGCTGCCACCACCCGCTTTGCGCAGGTGGGCGATGGCATGCTTGGTGCCAAAAAAAACGCCTTTTACATTGATGTTTTGCACCCAGTCCCATTCGGCTTCGGTCACCTCATGGGTAGGTTTGTTTACCCCGGCCACACCGGCGTTGTTGACCACGGTGTCCAAGTGGCCAAAGTGCGCAGCCACTTGATCGAAAACGCGTTGGACTTGCGCTTCATTACTCACATCGCAGTGCCAATACTTTGCTTTCAAATCGCGGGCTTGTAAGGTCTGTGCCAAGGCTTGGCCTGGCGTATCGAGCTGATCTAACAAGGCCACTGCGGCCCCCTCTTCTGCCATGCGCTGGGCCATGGCAGCACCCAAGCCGACTGCTGCGCCAGTGATGATGGCGACCTTGCCTTTTAAACGGTTCATCGTGCTCTCCTCTGTGTTCGGGGTATTGCATCGCGTTTTGCATGCGTGTGCATTGATGTGCATCAAAGATGTGCACATCGAACAGCGCGCCAGATCCTGGTAGCCGAATTGCTGCTTCAGGCTGTCACGCATTTGTCACACCGCTGCCGTAAAAACGAGGCTTCTCGCGACGAGCCTAGTGCAGGCATATTCATCTACTTTTCACAACACCATGGCAAAAGACTTCTCCACCATGGAGGACAGCAACCGCTCCTCCAATCCCAGTATTCATGATGTTTCCCATCCCTCGCGTCGCACCGTGTTGCGCGGTAGCTTGGGTGCATTGGCGAGCAACTTTTTTGCCCCGCTGAGCGCGGTAGGGGGTGCTGCGGCGCTGGCAGGTTGCGCCACCACCGGCGGCACGGACGGACTGTTGGGCTTTAAGAGCGTGCCTTTGTCTACGGCCGATATCGTGACTGTGCCAGAGGGCTACTCGGTGCAAGTCATCGCTCCTTGGGGTGACCCCGTGGGTCTCTCAGGCGAAAACCACGCCTTTAAGGAGGACGCCACCAACACCGCCGCGCACCAAGAAACCCAGTTTGGTATGCACCACGACGGTATGCACTACTTCGCACAAGACGGCTCCAAGAGCGGTCTTTTGGTCATCAACCACGAATACACCGACGAAGGCTTGCTGTTTGCCGATGGCATGGCCACTTGGACTGCTGAGAAGGTGCGCAAGGCCCAGGCGGCCCACGGCGTATCTATTTGCGAAGTGGAAAACAAGGCGGATAAGTGGGAGGTGGTCAAGCCTTCACCCTGGGCGCGCCGCATTACGGCCAATACCCGCACCCAGGTGTCTGGCCCCGCCGCCGGCCACACCCTGATGCGAACCTCTGCCGACCCCAAAGGCACTACCGTACTGGGTACGCTGAACAACTGCGCCAGCGGTATCACGCCCTGGGGTACCTACCTGACGGCGGAAGAAAACTTCATCAACTACTTCAGCGGTGGCGACACCCTGAACGCGCACGAAAAGCGCTGGGGCCTGAAAAAGGGCGGCGCGGGTGGCTACCGCTGGCACGAGCACGACGCCCGTTTTGATGCCACCCAAAACCCCAATGAGCCCAACCGTTTTGGCTGGATTGTGGAGATCGACCCCTACAACCCTAGCGCCACGCCTATCAAACGCAGCGCCTTGGGCCGCGCCGCGCACGAAGGTGCCACCACCGCAGTCACCCAAGATGGGCGTGCCGTGGTGTACATGGGGGAAGACGCGCGCTTTGAGTACATCTACAAGTTTGTGAGCCGCGACAGAATCTTGCCCGGGGGCTTTGCCGCCAATGCCACCTTGCTAGACCATGGCACGCTGTATGTAGCCCAATTTGGTGCCGACGGCACGGGCCAGTGGCTTGCCCTGACGCACGGCCAAGGCCCCTTGACGGCAGCCAACGGCTTTGCCGATCAGGGCGAGGTCGTCATCAAAACCCGCCAAGCGAGTGACCTACTGGGCGCTACCAAGATGGACCGCCCTGAATGGATCGAAGTGGATAAAGAAGGCTGGGTGTACTGCACGCTGACCAACAACAGCAACCGTGGTGCCGAAAAGTTCCCCGGTGTGGACGCGGCCAACGCACGCGCCAACAACACCATGGGCAACATCATCCGCTGGAAAGAAGACGGCGATTTCTCAGGTACCAAGTTTGTGTGGAACCAATTTGTATTGGCGGGGGACCCCTCGCTGCAGCGCGCTGATGCCAAGGGCAATATCAAAGGCGATATTTTTGCATGCCCCGATGGCCTGTGGACCGATAGCCGTGGCGTGCTCTGGATTCAGACCGATATGTCCACCTCCAACATGGGCAAGGGCGACCTGAAAAATTTGGGCAACAACGCCATGCTAGCCGCCGACCCCCGCACGGGTGAGGTGCGTCGCTTCTTGGTGGGGCCCGTGGGTTGCGAAATTACCGGTGCCACTGGCACGCCAGACGGCAAAACCATGTTTATCAACATTCAGCACCCGGGTGAGAGCCCCAGCGAACGCAGCGACCCCAAAGCACCTGGCGCACTGTCTAACTGGCCAGAGAAGAAGCCTGCCGGTCGCCCTCGTTCTGCCACTGTCGTGATTCGCAAAAACGATGGTGGGTTGATAGGAGCCTGACGCAAAAAATGCCGCAGCGAGTGCCTTAGCGTGCCACTCGCTTAGTTCAATGCCAAGGCGCGCAGCATGGCGCTATTGACGTCTTGTGCCGCAACGCCATGTATTTCACACATCTCGCGAATAACGCTGGTGGAGCCACACTCCAGCGCCGTTGCCACCGCAAGCCAAGGTGCATAAGGGCCGCTGTTTTTCAAAATGGCGTCGCTCACCCGTTGGGGCACGGGCAGGCGGTTGAGCACCGTGGCCAAGGGTTCGTCCAGCAGCAAGTCGAGCTGCGAAAAAATACCGCACATAAATACCTCGCGGCGTAAATGCTCTTGCGCACCGGCGGCCGCCAGTTCTTGCATGATGCGAGCGCGCAGCACAATGCTGGAGCGGATGGGGTCTAGGTTAGGGTCGTCGCTGGTGTGGGGCATTTTTTCCATCGCCCATGCGCGCAGCTGGGAGTAGCCTACGGCCATCAAGCCTTCGCGCAAATTGTCGATCTCGCGTTGCAGCCCGAAGCCTGCGGAGTTCACGTAGCGCAAGAAGCGATAGACCAAGAGCGGGTCGTTGCCCATGTGGTGCTCTATGGTGTCCATCGACTCATCGTCATCAATAGCTTGCACCAGGGCCTGCAACAGGTGCCGCGCGGGTTGAATCTGCTTAAAGTGGTAGCTGTGCAGCACCTCGTCGGTAGGCCAGCCTACTACGCCTGCTGCTCCCTGAACGTCCAAAGCGTGGGATACCAAAGCGGGGCTGCCGAGCCCTTCGTACAAGCCGTTGGCAACGACTGGGCTGGGCGCCGCTTGTGCGGCACTCGTGCCCGCTTTGCTACGCTGGCCTTGGGCAGCGCGCAATGCGCGTAAGGCCTCCTGGGGGCTCAGTGAGCGCAACACGTTGTGAAACCAATTTTGTACGTCGGCTGCAGGGGCCTGCCCTGGCGCACCATGCCACACCAAACGGGTCCCAGATGCTTGGGCTTGTTGAACGCGGCTACTGAAGGTGCGGTCGCTGAGCCAGTCGTCTTGGACCTCAATACCCATACTTTGGGCTGCATTGGTTTGGAAAAGGTCATGCAGCAATGCCGGCGTGGTGGTGCTCAACAGCAGGCGGTCTGCACACTGGGGCCAAAGTTGGGCAATGGCTTTGAGTAGATGCTGCCCATTGACCTTGTTGTGCGTTTCATCCGTATCTACCAATAGACGCACCCCAGAGCGCTTGCGCCATTGGTTCCACACGGGTTGGTAGCCTAGCGTGACTTCGGCAAGAATAGAGTGGGGCATGGGGGTCAGCCTATGTAATTGAACAAAGATATTTTCTGAATCTGTGCGTACGACTGCAGTGCCGCTTGGTAGCCGGTTTGCTGGTTCTGAAAGTCGGAGATGCCTTTGACCATGTCTAAGTCTTCGGCGCGTGAACGGTCTCCCTCTAGCTGAATACTGCGCTTTTCTTGGTTGGCGCTAATGCGGTCGGCGCGGTTGAGCAGGTCGCCAGCCTGGCCACGCACAGAGGCTACCCGGGCGGCTCCAATGTCTAAGTTGTTGAGTGCCTGAGCAACGGCTTGGCCAGCAGCGTTTCCGTTAGCCGCGTTGCCTATGCCATTGATAGCTTCGTCCAGCACGCTAAACAAGCTGGCACTGGGCTTGATGCTGACGGTGTCTCCCACCGCCGGCGTGCCTTTTAAAGTGACTGACAGGCCGGGTATTGCGGTGACTGCAATGCTGCCGGGCTGGTTACTGGGGTAGCTGGCAGACACTGAAGCGAGTACCGTGGCCGCGCCGCCTGGGTCTTCGGTGATGTCGTAGGTCACCGTAGTGGTGCCCGGCACGGTGGTGGTATCCACCCCAGTGATGCTGAGCTGGTAGGGCAACCCTGTAATAGCCGCAGCCGCACTGATGCTCACGGGGCTGGTTTGAAAAACTCGGTTGTTGGGTATGGCGCTGGTGGTGACGTTGTACACGCCGTCGCGTGTGGGCGGGTTCATGAAGGCGCTATCCCCGTCCAAGGCAAAGGGGATAGCGACGTCAGAGCTTGCAGATTGCCCAGGCAGGCCATTAAATGTGTAGTCGGGTGGCGTGGCTTGGGGCCCCACAAAGGGGGTGAGCGCACTGCCCAGTGCACTAAAAAGCGGCAAGCCATTGCTGTCTTTGCGGTTGGCCAGCGACAATATTTGGTCGCGCAAACCTTGCAGTTGTGTGGCAATGGCTTTGCGTTCGTTGCTGCTTTGCACCCCATTGCCGGCAGTGACCACCAACTCGCGAAAATTTTGCAGCGCACCTACCACGTCACCTAGTGTGCTTTCTGCGGATGCGATGGAGTTGCGCTGCGACTCTAGCGCGCGCTGGTCGGTTTGAATGCGGCTGATGCGCGTCAGCGCCCGTTCTGCCAGCGCCGCACCGGTGGGGTCGTCGCTGGCATGGACAATTTTCTTGCCCGTCGTGAGATTTTCTTGCAGGCTAGACAGTTTGGATTGCCGCTCGGACAGATTGCGCAGCGCTGAGTCGTAGGTGTTGGCAGAGCTTAAGCGGGTGAAGTTAGTGGTCATGGAGAGACTCCTGTGCTGAGCCGCTTTAGCGGCCCATGCCTTGCATCAGCGTGTCAAAAATACTTTGCGCAATCTGAATCATCTTGGCCGAGGCTTGGTAAGCCTGTTGGTATTGCAGTAGCTTGGCAGCCTCTTCGTCCAAGTTGACGCCCGATATGCCCGTGCGGTCTTTCTCCAAACTAGCAGCGATGGAGCTCGATACATTTGCCGCGTAGCCCGCGCTTTGGGTACGGATGCCGATTTGTGAAATCAGCCCTGCGTAGCCATCGGTCAGCGGGCCACCATCAAACAGTGCCAGATCCCGCAATCCCAGCATGGCATTGGCATTGCCAGCACTGGTTGCAGGAAATGCATTGGGTTTGATGGTGACCGTGTCTCCCGCCACCGGATTGCCTTGCAAGGTCAACGACCATTGCTCCAGTGGTGAGGCGGTGGGAGTGGTGCCCTGGATGGCTTGCCCTGGGGTAAAGGTAAAGGTGGTGGTGTTGGGCGGAACCTCGTCGCTGCGGGTGTAGCTGGTGGCCCCAGTAAATGTCAAAACTACCGGGGTGGCAGAGACGGGGTTGCTGCGCGCCACCAGTGCTACCTGTTGCAAGCTGCCTTTGTTGCTCGCTCCCATAGATCCGGCCACTGGGCTGGCAACTGCCAAGGCGCGTGGGGTCGAAAACATGCGGCTCACTGCGGTGGCAGAGGTGCTAAAGGGTTTGAATAAAAACCGATCTCCTGTGTTAGGAGCAGATGCCGTTGGGTTGTCAAAATCGAGTCCATCCAATCGCGCAATAAGAGTGGCGGGCGCGGGCGATGGTGCCGGCACTTGCGGGAAGGTGATCACCATGCCGTCAGAGCGGCGGGTAATGGTGCCGCTGGTGCCGGTAGTAAAGACCATTTCGTAGTCTGAGGGGACGAGCTGGGTGACGTCGTTGATGGATAGTGCTGGCCCATTGGCTCCCGTCATGGTGCCCGTGTTGAGCTTGGCCGGTGCGGCAGGTTCACGCACATTTTGGGTGTTGAAGACCGTGGGTGTGAACAGGTTGCCGCCTACGTTGCCGTTCAAATCCAAACCGAGTTTGTGTTGCTCGTTCATGGCGGTGGTCACCGATGTGGTGAGCCGCCCCAGCAGGTTACGCGCCTCCACCAGATCGGTGTTTTGGAAGCGCAGCAGGCCGGATACCTCGCCGCCGGCTAGGCTGTTTTCATCCAGCGAGAAGGTTTGGCCATTGCGGGTAATGGCTAGTTTGCTCTTTTGATTGTCACCATAGTCATCAGTCACAATAGAGACAGGGGTAAAAGATGAGCCCAGCACAATGGATTGGCTGCCAGCAATCACCAGACCCACCGACCCATCGTCAGCAGGAATAGACGTGGTTTGCACATACTGATTGAGTTCGCGGATGAGCTGCTCGCGCTGGTCTAGCAAATCATTGGGGGTTTGCCCATTGCCGGTGGAGCGAACAATCTCGCCGTTGACGGCGGCAATGTTCTTGGTCAGGCTGTTGATGGCCGTTGTTTTTTGCTCTAGCTCTTGGCTAATGTTGAGTACAAGGTCATCTAAGCGCTGGGAGCTTGCGCGCATGCGAGCGGCAGTTTCATCCATACGGGTCAGTACCACGGTGCGGGCGGTCAGGTCGGTCGGAGCGGTGGCAACATCGGAAAATGCGTTGAGCATGTCGCTAATAGCGGCACCCAAGCCGCCGGAGCCGCTTTCAAATATGCCCTCGATTTGCTTGAGCATCTCAAAGCGCTTGCTGTCAGCAGACTGTGTGGAGCCCGCCAATGTCGCCTGGCGGGTTAAAAAATCGCTGAAGTTGCGCTGAATCGTCTCTATCGTCACCCCATTGCCAATGTAGCCGGCCCCGGTGAACTGCCCCTCCACCGTGTTCATGATCACCTTTTGGCGCGAATAGCCCGGGGTGTTGACGTTGGCAATGTTGTTGCCCGCGGTCTGCAAGGCCATTTGGTTGGCCAAAAGTGCCCTAGAGCCGGTGCTTAGGATGCCCATGCCAGCCTCTGCTTAGACCTGTACGCGGCGAAGTTGCAGCGTGGTGTTAATGGCGCGACTGAGCTTGGCTGCGTAGTCGGGGTCGGTGGCATAGCCGGCCTTTTGCAAGCCGCTGGCAAAGGCGTGTGGTGACGAGGTTTGCAGCCGGGCCTTGGCGTAGCGCGGACTCTCGTTAATTAAGCGGGAATAGTCTTTGAATGAGTCTTCATAGGAGTCGTAAGCGCGGAACTTGGCGATGCGTTTTTGTGGCACCCCATCGACATACTCGGTGGTGGTGATCTCGGCGACTTTGCCTGTCCACCCGGCTCCTGCCTTGATGCCAAACAAGTTAAACGAAGGCGCGCCGCCCTTCATTTTGATTTGGTATTGGCCCCAGCCGGTTTCATGTCCAGCTTGCCCCAGCATAAAGCTCGCAGGGATGCCCGTGGCCCTTTCTACTTTGGCCGCCACCTCAGAATGTTGGCGCACAAAGTTGGCCTGCGTTTCGGTGGGCCCGCGTGGGGCTTTAGGTGCCGCGGTGCGCGGTAGCTCGTTACTCGCTTTGAGGGCGAGTGGTGGGGTGGCGAAAAGGTCGGTCGTGCCGGTAGCCGCAGGCTTGTCGGTATCGTTGACTTGATTGGCTCCCATTTGGCGGGTGAGTTGTTGGGCAATCAGGTCCGACAAGCCCCCGGGTTGGCCCGACATTTGCACAGCGTATTGCTGGTCGAGCAAGTCGGTTCCCAAGTCGGCACCGGGGCTGTCCAGCAAGCCAGACTTGGTGGTGGCCTCTCGCATGCTTTTAATGAGTTCGCGCATGAACAGAGATTCAAACTGTTTGGCGGTTTCTTTGATGGCTGCCGGAGTGCTCTTGCCAGCTTCCATTTTGAGATGTGCCAAAGACTGCGCATCTGCGGCCAAGCCGGTGGGGTTGCGCAGGCCCGATGTTCCCATGATGGAGCCAAAAGTCATATCAAATCACCTCCAACTCAGCCTGCAAAGCGCCTGCCGACTTGATGGCTTGCAAAATGGCCAGCAAGTCTTGGGGTGTGGCGCCCAAGGCGTTGAGTGCCTTCACCACATCGGCCAGTTGGGCAGACGCGGGCAATGAAATGAGCTTGCCCTCTGTTTGCTTGATCTCAATATTGGCTTTCTCAGACACCACGGTTTGGCCGCCGGACAAGGCGTTGGGCTGGCTGATCACCGGAGTGGACGAAATACTGACCGACAAGTTGCCATGCGCAATGGCGCAGGCCCCCAAGCTCACGGCCTGGTTCATCACGATGGAGCCGGTGCGTGAATTGATAATGATTTTGGCCGCAGCGACCGTGGGCTCGACCGGGAGCTCCTCCATCTCCGCCAGGAAGCTCACGCGGTCATTGGGGTTGGTGGGGGCCAGTACCTTGACGGTGCGCCCATCCAAGGCTTGTGCCACGCCGTTTCCAAACTTTTTGTTGATGGCCTGCGCCACCCTGCGGGCGGTCTGAAAATCTGACGAGTTCAGACTCAGATTCACAGAGTTGCCTTCTTGCAAAGCGGTAGGTACGCTGCGTTCTACCTGGGCACCATCGGGGATGCGCCCAGCGCTTAAGTGGTTGACCTGCACTTTGCTGCCGCCTGCAGCTGCTCCAGCACCAGCCACAATCAGGTTGCCCTGTGCCAGGGCGTAGACCTCACCGTCTGCGCCTTTGAGTGGCGTGGTGATTAAGGTGCCACCCTTTAAAGATTTGGCGTTGCCGACCGATGACACGTTAATGTCTAGCAACTGGCCTGGCCGCGCAAACGCTGGCAGTTGTGCCGTGACCAGCACAGCCGCCACGTTTTTCATTTGAAGTTGGGTCAGTGATGCGGGCGTGAGCGTCAGCCCCAGCTGCTGCATGTAGTTGCTAAAGCCTTGGGAGGTGTAGGGCATTTGGGTGGTTTGGTCACCTGTGCCGTCCAGGCCCACCACCAAACCAAAGCCCGTGAGCTGGTTGCTGCGCACGCCTTCAATGGAGGCCACCTCTTTGACGCGAGCTGCGTGGCTGGCCCCTGCAAGCGCGATGCACAGTGCCAAGCACAGTCTGCCCCAAGACTGCGCACGGGTACTTTTAACAGTGGTGATCCAGTGGTACATGTGCAAAGGCTCTTCATGGGTTGATTCGGGTTGAATCTGTTACCCCCTCGGCACTATTCTGGGCAACTTTAGAACGGGTTAAAGCTCAATAAGAACCGTGATATCCAGCCAACTGTCTGCGCATCGTCTTGTGCGCCGCGTCCGCGCGATGCCACGCGCACGTTGGCGACTTGGGTCGAGGCGATGATGCTGCCGGGCTGCAGCAAGCGTGGGTCTACCGTGCCCGAGAAGCGCAGCACATCGACGTTTTGGTTCACACCAATTTGCTTCTCACCGGTGACGACCATGTGCCCGTTGGGCAGCACTTCCACCACCGTTGCGGTGATGGAGCCAGAAAATGTGTTGGCGCTCTCTGTGCCGCCTTTGCCTGAGAACGTGTTGCCCGTAGTGGCACCCACATCAAATTTGCTCAGGCCTGAGACGGTGTTTAATGGCAAAGCGGTGACGGAAGAGTTCACCGCAGAGTTGCGGTCTACGGTGGAGGTCGACTTTTGGCTGGCCGAGACGTTTTCGACGATTTGAATGGTGACCGTGTCCCCCACCATGCGGGCACGTCGGTCTTCGAAGGCAGGGCGGTAACCCACCGTTTGGAACAGACTGCCTGAGGCCGGAGCAACTGCGACGCTTGCGGGTGCCTGGGCTTGGGCGACTTTGGGTTCGGCAAAGTCCACGGTGGCCTTTTGCGGCAGTTGGTGGCAAGCGCTGCACAGCACGCTGGTGGCCAGCAGCCCCATGCTTAAGCGCGCCTTGGCGGTTATGGGCTTTTGCGCGGTGGCGGGCTTGGATGGGGTGTTCATTTAATACCTCACAGTTGGCCGAGTTTTTGGAGCATTTGGTCGGAGGTCTGAATGGCTTTGGAGTTCATCTCATAGGCGCGCTGGGTTTGGATCATCGACACCAGCTCCTGCACCACATTCACGTTCGAAGTCTCCACAAAGCCCGACATCAGCGTGCCCAGCCCATTGGCGCCAGCGGTGCCTACATTAGGCTGGCCAGAGGACACGCTTTCGGTATAAATATTTTGGCCTTTGGGTTCGAGGCCGGCCGGGTTAATAAAGCTTGCAAGACTAATCGTGCCAATGGCCTGGGGTGCCGTGCTGCCCGGTATTTGGGCGGTGACTGCGCCGTTGGTCGCAATGGCAATGCTGGTGGCGTTGCTGGGCACGGTAATGCCATTGGCCACGGGCAACCCGCCGGAAGTTACCAGTCGTCCTTGGTTGTCGATTTGAAACGCGCCGTCTCGGGTGTAGCCCAAGGTGCCGTCGGGCAGCGTGAGTTGGAAGAAGCCGTTGCCCTGAATGGCTACATCGAGGTTGTTGTTGGACTGCTGCAGATTGCCTTGGGAGAACGATCTGCTGGTGGCCACAGTGCGCACGCCCAAACCAATTTGCAAACCCGTGGGCAAGGTGGACTGCTCGGAGGTGTTGGAGCCCACTTGGCGCAGGTTTTGGTACATCAGGTCTTCAAATACGGCGCGCGATTTCTTGAACCCGTTGGTCGAGACATTGGCCAGGTTGTTGGAGATGACATCCAGCTGCACCTGCTGTGCTTCCATGCCGGTTTTAGAAATCCATAGAGAATTAATCATGGCAATTACCCCTGTAGGCCAAGCAACTGACCGGCAGATCGGTCATTGGATTCGGCGGTTTGCATGAGGCGCATCTGCGCCTCAAATTGGCGAGCGGTCTGGATCATTCCGACCATGGTTTCGATCGGGTTGACGTTGGAGCCCTCTAGCGAGCCCACTTGCAGCCGGGCGTTGTCGTCGTTGTTCAGAGGCTCGCCCGAGAGCGGCCTAAAGAGGCCGTCGTCCGAGCGCTTCAATAAATTTTCTGCATTCGGGGTCACCATTTTCAGACGCCCAATACCGTTGGCGGCTTGATCGCCCACCTTGGCGGTGATGCTGCCGTCATGCCCTATGGATACCTGCGCTCCCACCGGCACGGTAATGGGGGCTCCTCCCGTGGAGAGCACGGGCAAGCCGCTGGCTGTCACCAGGGTGCCTTCGGGGGATACCTCAAAGTGTCCGTTGCGGGTGTGGGCCTCGGTGCCGTCCAAGCCTTGCACGGTGAACCAAGCGTTGCCGGTGGTCATGGCGTCCAAGTTGCGGTCGGTGCGCATAGCTGGGCCAGGGGTGTCAAGGTGGCCTGCTGTGGCCTCCACCGCAAATACGCGCGTGGGAGCGCCTTCTCCGCGCAGCGGCACCGCCCGGTAGGTGGCAAGTTGCGCGCGAAAGCCATTGGTCGATGCGTTGGCCAAGTTGTTGGCCAAGCTGGCCTGGCGGCTTGCGGCCGCGTTGGCCCCAGTCATGGCGGTGTAGATTAGGCGGTCCATGCTTGCTCGGTCTTATGGCGAATGCATTAGCGCAAGTTCACCAAGGTGCTGAGCACCTGGTCTTGGGTCTTAATGGTTTGCGCGTTGGCTTGGTAGTCACGCTGGGCGGTCATCATGCTGATGAGCTCGGCGGTCAGGTCCACATTGGAGTCTTCCGTGGCGCCTGCGCGCAGCTTGCCAAAGTTGCCTTCACCGGGAATGCCGCGTATGGGTTGGCCTGACGAAGCGGTTTCTACCCAACTCCCCGCGCCTACGGGAGCTAAGCCTTGCACATTTCGGAAATCTGCCAAAGAGATTTGTCCGCGCGCTTGGCTTTGTCCATTGGAATACGTGGTGGTCAAAATTCCCCGGTCATCAATCTTGACCCCGGTAAGGCTCCCCGCGGCGTATCCATCTTGGGTTAAAGATGAGACCGCAAAGGCCGCGCCGTACTGGGTGACCGTGCTCAAGTCTAATGTGGCAGTAAATGCACCTATGGAGGGGTTGGTGGACTGCAAGGTAAGTGGGGTCGTGCCCACGGGGAGTGTCAGTTTGCCATTCACGTCAAATGTCATATTGGTCAGCAAAACCGGTGGTAGCGGTGCAGCCTGGGTGGACGCGGGGTCTGGGACATAAATGTTCCAGGCATCCGCGGCAGTTTTGTCAAAGTACAGGGTGATGGGTACTGGCACACCCTGGGAGTCAAACCCGGTCATCGTGGTTCCGTAGGTTCCAATCACGGTGGGCGGCGTGGCCGTGGCTCCTACTTTGGCGCGCGCATCCAAATTGAATTCCGCAGTCACCGCAGATGTGGCTTTGGCCGGAATGGGTGCCCCCGTGGGCACGGTAAGCTTTTGAATAGTCGAGCTGGTGGTAATGCCGAGCAATGTAGTGGGGTAGCCCATGAGGTTGGCCCCGGTGTTGGTCACAATGTCGCCGGTACTGGTGAGCTTGAACTGACCATCCCGTGTATAGGCTGCCGAGCCGTCTTTTTGGGTCAGTTGGTAAAAGCCGCCGCCATTGATGGCCACGTCCAAACTGTTGCCCGTGATGTTGATGGTGCCTTGGGAGAATTGTTGTGATACCGCCCCCACAGTCACCCCAATGCCACCGCCGGCCCCGCCACCGCCGCTGGGGCCCAGGGCTGCTGCAATCAACTCGGTGAACTCCGCTCTGGAGACCTTCATGCCAACCGTGTTGGCATTGGCAATGTTGTTGCCGATAACGTCAAGTCTTTTCCCAGATGCGTTAAGGCCTGAGAGTCCGGTTTGAAATGACATGGTGCGTTCTCCTGGAAATAGTGGTTTTGGTGGCTGAGAGTTGGGCTACAAAATGGCCTTGATGTCGTTGTAGGAAATAGTAGTGCCGCCTTTGAGCTGCACCGTCATGCCAGTGCCGTTATTGCCTACCGACAAAACTGTGCCTTGTCCATACGATGTGGTGGCCATGGCTTTGCTGCCTTGCGTGGCGGTGACTTTGAAGGTCGGGTTGCCGCCGCTGCTGTAGCGAGATGCGTCCCACTCAAAGCTTTGTCGGCCTGCGGCCTTGGCACCTAGATTAATCGTGTCTACGACCTGCCCGCCGGGAGACAAGATTTGTACGCTCACTTTGTCCGCATTGCTTGGTAAATCAATGGCCCCCTTGGCGATGCCTGCATTGATGGACAAGCTGTTGCCTTGGGTTAGCACTTCCCGACCAATCATGGAAGCGCCTTGCAATACTTGCATTGACGCAAATTGGCCCGAGAGGGATTTGACCGTTTCATTGAGCGTCTGAATGCCTGAGACCGTATTGATCTGCGCCATTTGGCTGGTCATCTGGGCGTTGTCCATCGGGTTCATCGGGTCTTGGTTGTTGAGCTGCGCTACCAAGAGTTTGAGAAACCGGTCTTGTGACTCGGCGGCATCGCTCGCAGCCGTTTTTTTGTTGATGCTGGAGTTAGCCAAATCGGCTAAGGCGTTGGTGGCGGAGCTAATACTGGTGGTCATGTTAGAGATTCCTCAATTTACTGACCCATTTGCAAGGTCTTAAGCAATAAGGTCTTGGCCGTGTTCATGACCTCGACATTGTTTTGGTAAGAGCGCGAGGCAGAAATCATGTTCACCATCTCCTCCACCGGGTTCACGTTGGACTGGGTGACGTAGCCTTCCGCATCGGCAGAGGGGTGGGTGGGGTTGTGCACGCGGCGCAGTGGCTCATTGCTCTCGCGAATAGAACTCACCTTTACGCCGGATGATGCGTCCGAGCCCATGGGCACGGTCTCAAAAATCACTTGGCGGCCTTTGTAGCCTTGCCCATCCGGCCCGGCTACCGCATCGGCATTGGCCAAGTTGCTGGCCACCACATTGAGGCGCTGCGCTTGGGCGCTGACTGCGCTGCCAGACACATTGAAAATGGAAAACATGGACATGGGGTTTCTCCGTTAGTTCAATGTGCGCTGCTACTGACCTTGAATAGCGCTCAAGATTGTCTTGGATGCGCCGTTAATAAAGCGTAGCGTGGCTTCGTAGCGCACGGAGTTGTCGACAAAGTTGGCGCGTTCGCGATCGAGGTCTACGCTGTTGCCATCCATGGCGGGTTGCGTTTGCACGGTGTAGGCTGACGGGGAGCCACCCAAGCTAGCGGTGCTACTTTGCAGCGCAAAGTGTTTGGCGTGGGATCTCTCTGGCGTGCCGTTGGCGGATGGTGCGGTTAATGGCAGAGACAATTGCTTGCCGCCCATCGCGGCATTCATGGTTTCTTTGAAATCAATGTCGCGACCCACATAGCCGGGGGTGTCGGCGTTGGCAATGTTGCTGGCAATGACGCGCTGGCGGTCGGCACGCACTACCAAGGCTTTGGCGTGAAAGTCCAGCGCGTTGGTCATATTGGCAAACATAAATCACCTCTACTTCGTGTCTATTCAAGCGCACGACAGGGGTCATGCAATGAGACGTGAGGCAATTATGGGAAAACCTTTAATTTTTTAAGCCCGAAATAGGGGGGTGAATCTTGGACATTTGAGACCATTGACCAGGGGTGCGCAAATCTATAGTTACTCCGAGTACAAAAACTTGGAGTGCCCTTATGCGTTCGTGTCTTCACTTGCTACGACAACAGTTTTTAGACCTGTGGCGTTTATGGTTGCTGGTGAGTGTGACTGCCCTGATTTCTGGCGTGGCGCAAGCGCAGGACGGTGCCCGGTTGAATCAGGTGGCGCAGCAGTGGTTGCGCCAGGCTGTGGCATCTGCGCAGTTTGCCGATGCCCGTTTCTTGCGCACCGAGACCACTGTGGGCGAAATGGATGCGCGCCTCAAGCTAGCGCCTTGTGCCAAGGTCGATGCCTATTTGCCCGTCGGCGCTCAACTCTGGGGCAACACCCGGGTGGGCTTGCGTTGTGCCGATGGCGTGGCCCGTTGGAACGTGACGATGCCCGCCACCGTGCGAGCGTTTGGCTTGGCATGGGTGGTGAAAGGCAACGTGCCTGCGGGCGCAGTATTGACCGATGCAGACGTGTTAGAGACCGAAGTGGATTGGGCCCAAGAACCCAACCCCGTGTTGAAAGAGCGTTCTTTGTGGGTGGGGCAAGTGGCCACGCGGCAGCTCAGCACCGGGCAAGCCTTGCGCCAAGGCATGGTGCGGGCGGCACAAGTTTTTCAGGCCGGTGCCCAAGTGCGGGTGGTGGCCCAAGGGGTGGGGTTCGAGATTTCGGGCGATGCACTCGCGCTTTCCGCGGGCATGGTGGGGCAAACAGCCAGGGTGCGCATGGACAATGGGCGTGTGGCCTCTGGCACGGTGCTGGATGCCCGTACAGTTCGGATTGACTTGTAAATGCAAAATCAATCACACACAAGCCTAAAGTCCGGCATGATCGGGCCGATAACATCCGTACGAGGCTACACGTACTGTAGTTTTGGAGAACGATATGAAAATTGGTCAACCATCCGAAATCCCGGCTTCCACGCCGCAAGTCAATGCTCCCGCTGCGCAAAAAACGGCAGCACCGCCGAGTGCGCCTGCCGCTGCCAGTACCGATGCCGCCCAGAGCAGCCGCTCGGCAGGTGTGGCTGTATCGGTGTCGCAGCAAGTGCGCGCCTTGGAGAAGGCTGGCAACGACGCAACTGCGGACATCGACACCCAAAAAGTAGCCGCTGTGCGCTCAGCCATTCAGGATGGCAGCTATGTGGTCAACCCGGAAGCTATAGCCGACAAGTTATTGGCCAACGCGCAAGAGATGCTCAAGCGAACCACACAGTAAGTGGCTTGTGCGGTGTGTCCTTTGTGCGCCGTCGGCTGCAAAGGATTTCATAATGTCTCTCACCACTGCAGAGCAGCAGCTCAACCGGCTTGAGGCACAGTTTCAAGCCGTCTCTGATGCATTACTTGCGGCAGACCCGGAAGACCTTCACTCCAGCAGCGCTGCGCTGCAACAGCTTGCTGTCGAATTTTTGCAACTACGCAACGAGGGAGGCTTTCACAGTGTGAACGCAAGCCAATTGGAGCTCAGGTTGCAGGGCTTGGCCCAAGGCATGCTTATGGTGCGTGAGAGCTTGCTGCGTCGCAACGCTTACGTAGAGCGTGCACTCGCCGTGCTCGTACCCCAAGCGCAAGCCAAAACCACTTATTCTGACAGCAGCGCACCCTACGGTAGCGCTGTTCGCGTGTCAGGTCAGTTCAAAGGGCTTGCAGCCTAGCATGCCCTCAGCGCGGGGCTCCATGCCTTGCATTGTCATGTCCGCCTGTCCGCAACACCTCTCCCATCAGTTTCAACCCCGTTTTTTGCGCGAATTGACCACTTGCTAGTCAACCAAACGCGCAAGCCGAGATATTCGCCGCGGTCAGATTGCCCAATTTTTAGGCAAAGTCAAACATCCGGGTGTATTACCACCCGCCCCATACGGACAGTGAAATATTGGAGATGGTGTTGAGCTTATCGGGCTGCCGCCCTACCTTCGCATCCAATACCCCACCAGCAAACCATCCAGCGCTTGCACCAGTACGGCCCGCTTGGGCGGCCGCTGTGCCAAGTCGGTTTTGCAGTACCCGTTGTACTTCTCGGCTGGCGTGAGCCCACCCAAGTTTTGGTGTGGCAGCGCCTGGTTGTAAAACAGCGTGAACTCATTGAAGGCCAATTGCAGCGCCGCTTTAGTCGGGATCACCAATTGGCGCAGCAGCGGCTTGAGTGTGCCGAAGAGTCGCTCCATACGCCAGTTTTGCCAAGGCGCACAGGTTTGGATGCGTTGGTGGTCGATGCCCACCATTTTCAAAAACATAGTGAACACAAAACTGGTGAACACCCGCTCGTTGTCGGTGCGCAATCGTTTGGGCTTACCGTACTTTGCAATGGCAAAGCACAAGTGTCCCAGCATGGCCCAACTATTGCGTTGAAGCAAAGTTTGCAAACACAGCACTAGCCGCGAGCCGTGGTCCAGTATGCCTAGTGCGCTATGCTGTGTGCCGCTGGCATCGGTATAGAAAGTCATGTCCATTGCCCACATTGCGTTGACGGGTACTGGGCGGGGCAGTTGGCTGCGCATATCCCGGCGCAGTTGCGCCAAGGCGTATTGGTTGGCTTTGA
>JBIIYT010000122.1:0-6967 GCA_044346675.1 Rhodoferax sp.
TCATCTTGTTGAGCACGCGGGTCTTGGCGGGGTCCAGATCAAATGCCAGGTTTACCGTGTCAACCCAAAACGCCGGGGCGGTGTAGTCATCACGGCGAATGGTGGTGGGGCCTTGGCCTTCACGGGTGAGCAACATGGTGTGGGTCTCCAGAAAATTCGAATGGGTGCGCGTGAAAAAAGTGGGACTGGGTGTGCCTAGACACCCTGTTTCAACGATGCTTGAATAAACGGGTCCAAGTCACCATCCAACACTTTTTGCGTGGCCGATGTCTCGTAGTTGGTGCGCAGGTCTTTGATGCGGCTGTTGTCCAGCACATAACTGCGAATCTGGTGGCCCCAGCCCACGTCGGTCTTGGTGTCTTCCAGTTTTTGTTGGGCTTCTTGTTGCTTGCGCAGCTCAAAGTCATACAGGCGGCTGCGCAGGCGCTTCCACGCCACATCGCGGTTGCTGTGCTGGCTGCGGCCGTCTTGGCACTGCACCACAATGCCAGTGGGGATGTGGGTCAAGCGCACGGCAGAGTCGGTCTTGTTAATGTGCTGACCGCCCGCGCCGCTGGCGCGGAAGGTGTCGGTGCGCACATCGGCAGGGTTGATTTCGATCTCAATCGAGTCGTCAATCTCCGGGTACACAAACACACTGGCAAAGCTGGTGTGGCGCCCGCCCGATGAGTCAAACGGGCTTTTGCGCACCAAACGGTGCACGCCGGTTTCAGTCCTCAGTAGGCCAAAGGCGTATTCGCCCTCAATCTTGATGGTGGCCCCTTTAATGCCCGCGGTGTCGCCCGCCGTTTCGTCTTCAATAATGGTCTTGAACCCTTTGCGCTCGGCATAGCGCAGGTACTGGCGCAGCAGCATGCTGGCCCAGTCGCAGGCCTCGGTGCCACCGGCACCGGCTTGGATGTCCAAAAAGCAATTCAGCGGGTCGGCCGGGTTGTTAAACATGCGGCGGAACTCCAGCCCTTCGATGGTGCTGGCCAGCTTGGCGCCCTCGGTCTCGATGGTGAGCAGACCTGCCTCGTCGCCTTCTTCCTTGCTCATCTCAAACAACTCGGTGTTGTCTGCCAGTTCACCGGCCAATTGGTCCAAGGTGAGCACAATGCCGTCTAGCGCCTTTTTCTCTTTGCCCAGCTCTTGGGCGCGTTTGGGGTCGTTCCAAACGGTGGGGTCTTCTAGAGACGCGTTAACGGTGCGTAGCCGCTCTGACTTGGCAGCGTAGTCAAAGATACCCCCGTAGCTCTTGGGTGCGCGCGCTCAAATCGGTGAGTTGGGTGCCGATGAGGTTGATGCGTTCTGCTTCCATTGTGCGAGCCTTAAGAATTTGAAAGATGGGATAACCCGCTATTTTAGTTCGGGCTAGGCTAGGTGGCAGTTTGGCATCGACAGTTAGGCAGCGAGGAACCGCTCCAGGTGCTGCGCTAACACCTCGGGCTGGTCATGGTGCAGCATGTGCCCTGCGTTGTCGATGCGCACATATTGCACCTGCGGCACCACTTTCATACGCTCATGGTGCTGCTCCAGCGTGTATTGGCCGTGCCACCACTGCTGCATGCTGTCGTCGCTGGCTTCTACGGCAAGCACGGGCATGCTGATGCGCTTGTACATCTCCAGCACCTCGTCCACTCGGTACAGCTGCGCGCTGCTCACTTTGTGGGCCGGGTGGCCGTGGATGCGCCAGCTGCCGTCCACCACTTCTGTGGCCCAGTGCTTGGCTAGCCAGTGGGCTTTGTCCGTGCTTAGGCGTGGGTTGGTCTTCATCAAGCGGCTGGCCACTGCGGCTGCAGATTCGTAGCGTTTGAAATGGCGCTCTCCCGCGTGCAATGTTTTCAGATCGCCCATCCATTGGGCCAGCTTGCCCGGTGCCTGCGCAGGGCGGGTGGCGGGCATGCCAAAGCCTTCTAGGTTGACCAAGCGGCGCACACGCTCTGGCCGTACCCCGGCGTACAGCATGGCCACGTTGCCCCCCATGCTGTGGCCAATCAAATCTACTTGCGCGCTAGGGGCGTAGTGGTCTAGCAAAAAGTCCAAGTCAGCTAGGTAGTCTGGAAACCAAAAACCATCTACATCGCCCCCGGCCGTTTGGCCGTAGCCACGCCAGTCTGGCGCTATCACGTAATGCGTAGGCCCCAAGGCATCCACCACAAACTGAAAAGACGCCGCCACATCCATCCATCCGTGCAGCATGACCAAAGGCACTTTCCCAGGGGCTGGTTCACCCCACACTTGCACGTGATACTGCAGATTGCGAATGGGCACATACTCGCTGCGGTGGGCTACTTGGACTTGGTACATTCGCAGCATCATACGGAGGCTTTTCATGCGCCTGAAATCGACCCGAAAATCAACACCCCGACCCGGCAGCTCAGGCAAGACGCTCGCGCTAGGTGGCGTACCGCCGGGCTACACCCGTTTGCAGTACAGCTTTGGCTGGCAGGTGCCCGAGCACTTCAACATGGCGCAAGCGTGTTGTAGCCGCTGGGCGCAGAGTAAAGATGCTAAAAAATTGGTAGCTGTTAGCACCTATTGCGAAGCGGCGCCAGACCAACTTCATACCTATGCACAGTTGCAAGAGCAGGCCAATCGGCTTTCCAATGTATTGGTGGCGCAGGGGGTAGGACGCGGCGACCGGGTGGCCATTGTGATGCCGCAGTGTTTTGAAACCGCGGTGGCCTACATGGCGGTGCTGCAAATGGGCGCGGTCGCGGTGCCACTGTCGCTTTTGTTTGGGCCGGAAGCGCTGGAGTTTCGCTTGCAAGACTGCGAGGCTGTGGTGGCGATTTGTGATCAGGCCAATCTGGCCAACCTGCACAAGGCACGGACCCAATGCCCCTTGCTGCGCAGTGTGATAGCGGTGGCTCCGCAACAAGCTGATGTGGGCACCAGTGACTTGAAGCCGAGCGATGTGCACTACACCCAAGCACTGGCCCTTGCATCGCCCCACTTTGCGCCGGTAGACACCTTGGCCATTGATCCCGCCATACTCATTTACACCAGCGGCACCACCGGCAACCCCAAAGGCGCGCTGATTCCCCACCGTGCGCTGATTGGCAACCTTTCGGGCTTTGTGTGCAGCCAAAACTGGTTTGGCTTTGACCCTGCGGTGCCCACCCCGGACCATTCCCTGCCCAGTGGCTCCAACGCCGTGTTTTGGAGCCCTGCCGACTGGGCTTGGACCGGCGGCCTGATGGACGCACTCTTGCCTACGCTCTACTTTGGCCGCCCCATCGTGGCCTACAGCGGTCGCTTCAGTCCGCAGACTGCGCTGGAGCTGATGGGGCAGTGCGGCGTGACGCACACCTTTATCTTCCCCACCGCACTCAAGGCTATGGCTAAGGCCTACCCTGGCTCGCGGGAGCGCACGGTGCGCCAGCAGTTTGGTCTGCAGTTGCAAGCCCTCATGAGCGCGGGCGAGGCGGTGGGCGATGCTGTTTTTGGCTACTGCGCCCAGCAGCTGGGAGTGCCACCCAACGAGATGTTTGGCCAGACTGAGGTGAACTACATCGTGGGCAACTGCAACCGTTTTTGGCCCAGCAAACCCGGCAGCATGGGCATGGGTTACCCCGGCCACCGCGTGGCGGTGATTGACGAAGCGGGCCGTGAATGCCTCCCTGGCACGGCGGGCGAGGTAGCGCTGCACCGCTTTAACTTGCATGGCCAGCAAGACCCCATTGTGTTTTTAGGCTACTGGAAAAACGAGGCAGGCACCCGCGCTAAATACACCGGTGCACAAGGCGAGGACGATTGGTGCCGCACGGGCGACTTGGCGGTGTGCGACGCTGATGGCTACCTCTGGTACCAAGGCCGCGCGGACGATGTGTTCAAGTGCGCGGGCTACCGCATAGGCCCGGGCGAGATTGAAAACTGTTTGGTGAAACACCCTGCCGTGGTGAACGCTGCTGTGGTGCCCAAGCCCGACTCGGAGCGGGGCGCGGTGGTCAAAGCGTATGTAGTACTTGCTCCTCATTTGATAGCTGAGTGTCAAGGAAATGATATGGCACTAGGGCAGTTGCAAGCCCAGCTTACTGCCGAACTGCAAGCCCATGTGAAAGGGCAGCTCGCTCCTTACGAATACCCCAAAGAAATAGAATTTGTAGACGCCTTGCCCATGACCACCAGCGGCAAAGTGCAGCGCCGGGTTTTACGACTTCAAGAGGAGCAAAGGTATGCCGTTCTCAGACCGTCTGCAACTGCGGCTTAGCCGTCGTATCCAGTTCCTTGCGTGGGGCAAGTGGCTGGCTTTGCCCGCGCTGCCCTTGCTTGCTGCGCTAGTTCTGCGCAACGGCCAACTGGTGGTGTTTGCGCTAGTGTGTGCCGTGTTGTTTGTGGCATTGACGTCGTGGCAGAGTAGCTTGCGCCGCCAGTTTGTGCGCGAGGCGCGTTTCCCAAGCTTTTTGGGGGCCAAGTTGCGCGCCAAGTACCCGCAGCTCTCAGGCAGCGACACCGACCTGGTGTTGCGCGGTCTGCGCCAATTTTTCATGGCCCACCTGCGCAGCAAGCGCGCTTTTGTGGCTATGCCATCGCAAGTGGTAGACGCGGTGTGGCATGAATTTATTTTGCACACCCGGGGCTACGAGTCTTGGTGCAATGCGGCCTTTGGCCGCTTGCTGCACCACACCCCGGCCGAAGTGCTGGGGCGTGATGCTAGGCGCAACGACGGCCTGCGCCGCGCGTGGTTTTGGTCTTGCAAAGAAGAAAGCATCAACCCGCGCCAACCCACCCGCTTGCCTTTACTGTTTGCTTTGGACAAAAAATTCGGCATTCCCGGTGGCTTTGTTTATGTGCCGGACTGCCGTGACATTGACCGCCAAAGCGGCTCAGACGCCTACTGTGGCACCAGCTTTGGCGAAGGTAGCGATGCTGGCGGTGCCAGCGGCGACTCTGCCAGCTTCGGGGGAAGTGACAGCAGCGCAAGCACGGGCGATGGGGGTAGCGACGGCGGAGGTGACTCCGGCAGCGGCTGCGGTGGCGGCTGTGGCGGGGACTAGGGCTTACAGCTTAGGGCCGCGCGGCAGACCCGCCGCGTCATAGGCGTTGTGGTGCATCCACCACGCCCACGCGGCAGCACTCAGAGCCAAGGCCAAAAAAGCCAGGAGCCATTGCCATTTACCAGCCATGAACTCCGCTATCTGCACGGACACCGATGTGGACGCCTCGGTGGGTGTTTCAGCTGCAACTTGCGCTGGCGCGGTGTTCGCAGGGGCGGTAAGTTCTACCGCTGGTTTTGCCGGCGCAGCTTGTACCGGTGTGCTTGGTGCCGTGGGCACCGGCGGGGCTACTACAGCGGGCACAGCTACTGTGGGAGCAGGCACCGGTGTTGCGCCAGCAACTGTCCGAACTGGTTGGGTCGCCACAGGCGCGCTACTGGCAGATGGAGTTGGCGCGCCAAACCGGTAGTACACAATTTTGGTGGCTCCACCGTCGCAAGTACCAATGACTTTGCCACCAGTGGGCACGGTTGCATTGGCAGGCATGGCATCCATCGAGTAGCCGCGTATGCTGGGATCCATGCGCCCCAGCAGCACGGTTTTAAACTGCTCACATGAGCTGCTGAGCGTTGGAGCGTCCACCGCCCATAGCCCGGTGCTGCTCAGGGCCAAACTCAGTGCAAGAGCCCATGCTCTGGCATGGCCAGAGTGTCTGGAGGTGGACTGGATGCGCGTGAATAGAGGCATGGGGTTTAGTATCGGCGCGTCGTGCATTATTCTGTAGATCATATCTACCGTAAACTGGCAGTATGAAAACTATAGCACTAGGCCAATCCGATCTGCAAGTTACGCCCATTTGCTTGGGCACCATGACCTTTGGCGAGCAGGTGGACGAGTCCACCGCCCACGCCATTTTGGACCGCTCATTGGCCCAAGGCGTGAACTTCATCGATACGGCAGAAATGTATGCCGTGCCACCCCGGGCCGAGACCTTTAACGCCACCGAAAAAATCATCGGCAACTGGCTGGCCAAGAACCCCAGCGCTCGGCAGAAGCTCGTGATCGCCACCAAGGTGGCCGGCCCCTCGCGCGGCATGCCGTGGATTCGTGGGGGCAGCGCCAACCTCACGCCCCAAGATATCGTAGCCGCGTGCGAAGACAGCTTAAAGCGCTTGCAGACCGATGTAATTGACCTCTACCAAGTCCACTGGCCCGTGCGCGCCGTGCCTATGTTTGGCGGCATGTACTTTGACCCCGCAGGTGATAACCCAGGCAACACCTCCATCCACGCACAGCTGCAGGCCTTGGGCACTTTGGTGCAGGCAGGCAAGGTGCGCGCGGTGGGCTTGTCCAACGAGACGCCCTATGGCGTGCACGAGTTTGTGCGCTTGGCCGAGCAGCATGGCCTACCCCGTGTGGCTACGGTGCAAAACCCCTACTGCCTGCTCAACCGCACGGTGGAAAACGCGCTGGACGAAACTATGCACCGCCTAGGCGTGTCGCTCTTGGCCTACTCCCCGCTGGCGTTTGGCTTGCTCACGGGTAAGTACGATGCCTCGGGACTCACAGGCCCAGGCGCACCCGTGCAAGCGCGCTTGGGCAAGTTTGAGTCCAGCCGCAAACAGCGCTGGGGCCGCCCCGAGGCACTGGCCGCTGCCCGCCGCTACAACGCACTGGCGCGCGACCACGGCATGACCCCCACGCAAATGGCACTGGCGTTTTGCTACACCAAATGGCAAGTGGCCAGCACCATCATTGGGGTGACCAGCGTGGCGCAGTTGGACGAAAACATTGCCGCCCTGGGCACTACCCTTTCACCCAGTGTGCTGCAAGAGATTGATGCCATTCGCTGGAATGCGCGGGACCCAGCGGTGTAGGAGCGTTGCCATGCCAACCCCACCCCCCACCCAAGCCCGCAACCCCCTGCATGGCCTCACGCTGGAGACCATTGTTACCTCCCTAGCAGAGCACTACGGCTGGGCTGAGCTGGGCCAGCGCATACCCGTGCGCTGCTTTACCAGCGACCCCAGCGTGGCGTCTAGCCT
>JBIIYT010000123.1:0-6964 GCA_044346675.1 Rhodoferax sp.
CGTTGCCACCGCTCTCGGTACCCAGCCCGGAGCCAAAGAAGTATTTCAGCTCAAACGTGCCAAAGGGCGTGGCCATGTACTTGGCGGTGGTGACACGGCTGATGGTGGACTCGTGCAGGCCCAGCTCATCGGCAATCTCGCGCAAGACCAGCGGGCGCATGGCCAGCTCACCGTGGGTGAAGAAGCTCTTTTGCCGCTCCACAATGGCGGTGCTCACACGCAAAATGGTGTCAAAGCGCTGCTGGATGTTTTTAATAAACCAGCGCGCCTCTTGCAAGCGCTGTTGCAAGGCGGCGTGGCTGGCGCTGTCTTTACCACCCCGGTGGTTGCGCAGTACGTTGGCATAAATGTCGTGCACGCGCAGCTTGGGCATCACCTCCGCGTTGAGCTGCACTCTGAATTTGGGTTGCGTACCTGCACCGGGTTTATGGATGGCCACTACCAACACATCCGGCACCACCACGTTGCGCTCCACATCCACAAAGCGGCGCCCCGGCTTGGGCTCTAGGCGGGCAATGAGGGCGATGGCCTCGCGAGTTTGCACATCGGTGCCACCGCACAGCTGCACCAAGCGTTTAACGTCTCGGCGGGCCAGCAAGTCCATGGGCTGGGCGCAAATACGCAAGGCCACTGCTAGCACCTCGCGGCGCGCGGACGACCCTTCCGCATACGGGCCACTGAGCAAGGCTTGGAGTTGCAAGCGCAAGCACTCACCCAAGTCACGCGCGCCCACGCCTACGGGCTCTAGGCTATGCAACAGCCCTAGTGCCACGGTGAAGTGGTGCAGCAAGTCCTGCAGTTGCTCTTCATCATCCCCCGCCCACAAAGTTCGTGCCAGCGCCTCCAGCGGCTCATCCAAATAGCCATCGTCGTTGAGCGACTCAATCAAGAACTGCAGTGCCGCTTGGTCCTCAGGGCTGGCGCGCAAACGCAAGGCTTGGCGGTGCAAATGGCTTTGCAGCGACTCGTGCACACGGGCAAGCTCAGTGGCGTCTTTATGCTCATCGTCACCGAGGTTATTGGTGCGGGCTTTGGCGTCGCCACCCCACTCGCCATCGTCCGGGGTCATCTCGGTGGTGCCGTCACCGTCCCAATTGATGCCTTCGTCCATAGACAAAGGTGTGGCCTCATCTTCCGACTTGCTTTCTACCGTTGCAGCGCTTGTGTAGTCGGTGGTGGTATGCGATGCAAACTCCATCGCCAGTTCACCCGGGCTGACAGGCGTATCGGCCTGACTCAGGCCAAACTCTTCACGTGGTGCTTGCTCGTCAGACAACTCCAAGAACGGGTTGTCGTCCAGCATTTGGTCTACCTCTTGGCTGAGTTCCAAGGTGGAGAGTTGCAGCAAACGAATGGACTGCTGCAGCTGCGGGGTGAGCGCCAGGTGCTGCGATACGCGAAGGGAGAGGCCTTGTTTCATGTAGTGACCCCACTACATCTTGAAATGCTCGCCCAAGTACACCCGACGCACGTCGGCGTTGTTCACGATCTCGGACGGGGTGCCTTCGGCTAGCACGTGGCCATCGCTGATGATGTAGGCGTGGTCGCAAATGCCCAGGGTCTCGCGCACATTGTGGTCGGTGATGAGCACCCCAATGCCACGGCCTTTAAGGAAGTTGATGATGCGCTGAATCTCAATCACCGCAATGGGGTCAATACCCGCAAAGGGCTCATCCAGCAAAATAAAGCGCGGGTTGGTGGCCAAGGCGCGGGCGATTTCCACGCGGCGGCGCTCGCCGCCCGACAAGGCTAGCGAGGGCGACTTGCGCAGATGCTCCACCCGCAAGTCATCCAGCAACTCCGTTAAACGCGCCTCGATTTTTGCCGAGGGCCACGGCTTACCGTGCTCATCCAACTGCAGCTCCAACACAGCGCGCACGTTGTCTTCCACATTGAGCTTGCGGAAAATAGAGGCCTCTTGCGGCAAGTAGCCCAAGCCCATACGCGCACGGCGGTGAATGGGCATGTGCTCGATGGACTGACCATCCAATGTGATGTCGCCGGCACTGGCGCGCAACAAACCCACAATCATGTAAAACGAGGTGGTCTTGCCTGCGCCATTGGGCCCCAGCAGTCCCACCACTTCGCCGGTGCGCACCATCAGCGAAACGTCTTTGACTACCTGACGCTTGCCATAGGACTTTTGCAAATGGCGCGCTTGCAAGCGCCCCACCGAGGTGTCTTGTGCATCATGCAAGCGACTGCTCACTGCGGCACTTGGCACACTCTCCTGCACATCGGCCACATCACTCACTTGGGGGCACCTTCCAAAGCAGGCGCCGCACGCAACACCGGCGCAGGCTGCGCTGACGACGCGGGGGCACTGCTAGCAGCGCCGTCTTGCTTGGGCGAGAGCATGGCGCGCACACGCCCGCTGGGCGCACCGGCCACGCCTTTGCTGGCCGAGCCGTCTACGCTAAACATATCGGTCAGGTTTTCATACACGATGACCCCGCCCGTAATCTCATCGACCAGCGTCGCGCCACGGTAGCGGCGCAACTGCGCTTTTTTGGTGAACTTCACGGTGTCAAGCTTGCCGTCGTACTCGAGCAGCTCGCCCTCGCCTTCAATAAACTCATCCAAGCCCTCGCGCTTTTGACGGAAAAAGGCCAGCTTGTCAGCGCTGCCGGTCACTTTGCCAAACTGGTAGCCTTCCGGGTCTTGGCGCACTTCCACTTGGTGGCCTCTGATTTGAATGGTGCCCTTAGTCACCACCACGCGCCCAGTGAACACGCTCACCTGGTTGAGGTCGTCATAGCGCAGCGCATCGGCTTCGATGTTCATGGGCTTGTTGCGGTCGGCTTTTTCAGCCCAAGCGGCTCCACCAGGGGCAAGCAAAACCGCAAGAGCCAACAGGCGAAGAAAGAAAGCTCTCATTTAGCGCCCACTGCGGACCTGCCCCACCAAATACTCCACCACTTGCAAGGCTTTTGGCATATTGCCCGCTTTAGAACCATCGGTATAAAAACGCCCGGCCACACCGAAGGAGGGAACGCCCTCGACTTTGTAGGCATTTTGCCGCTGGCTTGCCTTGCCCGCTTTGGACACTACCGAAAACGAGTTGTAGTGCTCAACAAACTTGGCTTTATCAACACCTTGCTGCCCCACCCATTCAGTAATGGCTTCGCCCGTGTCCAACTTCTTCTTTTCCGCATGAATGGCGGCAAACACTTTGGTATGCAACTTTTCCACCAAGCCCATGGATTCCAGCGCAAAAAACAAACGCTGCTGGGGCACAAAATCCGGACGAAATGCCACTGGCATGCGCTTAAAGGCCACATCTTTGGGCAGCTTTTTGAGCCACTGTTCTAAGGTAGGCTCAAAGGCGTTGCAGTGCTGGCAGCTGTACCAAAAGAACTCTACGACCTCGATTTTCCCGGCCGGCGCATCCACCATGACACGGGGCTCCACTAGGTCATAGTCAGTCCCCGCAACGGGGCCAACGCGTTGTGCACGTGCGGGCGCTGCCAGTAGGGCAGCTCCCGCCAAGGCCGCACTCCCGGCAAATTGAGCGAATTCACGACGTTTCATACCAAGTACTCCAATAAATATTTAGGGTGCTGCACGCTGCACACGCACCAAAGAGGTGGCTAAACCGGCTTGATCGAGTTTTTCTTTGGACTTGTCGGCATCCTCTTTTTTCTCGAAGGGCCCCACACGCACACGAAACACGGCTTGGCCTGCCTGCTCGCGCTCAGAGACCTTGGACTCGATACCACTGAGCTGCAATTTGGCGCGATGGCTCTCAGCATCTTCCAAGTTTCTAAACGCACCCACTTGCACAAAGTAGGTAAACGGGTCTGGCGTAGCCACGCCCGCTTTGGCTTTCGCCAAGTCGCCCAAGGGGTCGGCCGACACCGCAGGCTTGAGCTCTGGCTTGTCGGGCACGGGTGCGGCGCCTTCGGGGCTTGCAGGTGGCGCCATCTTCGCGGGGTTTTTGCCATACAAAGGGGCATTAGGGTCCCAGTCTTTGTTCTTTTTAGCTTCTGCCGCATCTTGCTCGGCATTGCGGGTTTGGCTTTTGTTGGAAAACGGAATGGGTACTTTGGTTACATACACGGCCACCGCCAGCGCGCCAGCCAAGCCGACCACTACACCCACGATGAAGCCCAAAATGGTGCCGCCGCGTTGCTGAGTTTTGAATTGCTGTTTCATAGTACCCATGACGTTTACTGGTTCTATCCGGTTTACATTTTCTGAGGCGCGCTCACACCGAGCACGGCCAAGCCATTGTGCAACACTTGCGCAGTGGCTGCCACCAGCGCCAAGCGTGCACGCTTTACCAGCGCATCGTCCACCAAGATGCGCTCGGCGTCGTAGTAGCTATGGTAGCTGGCGGCCAGCTCGCGCAAATAGAAGGTCACATCGTGCGGCGCAAAGTCTAGCGCCGCGGCGCTGAGCATGTCGGGGTACTTGGCCAAGAGCAGCATCAATGCTTGGGCCTGCGGGCTTTGCAGGGGGGTCAGGTCGGCAGTTGCCAAAGTGGCCACATCGCCGCCGTCTTTTTCCATCCACGCAGCCAAAACCGAGCAAATACGGGCATGGGCGTACTGCACGTAGTACACCGGGTTGTCGTTGTTCTTGGCTACGGCCAAGTCCACGTCGAAGGTGTATTCGGTATCGGGCTTGCGGCTGAGCAAGAAGAAGCGCACTGCGTCTTTACTGGTCCACTCAATCAAATCGCGCAGAGTCACATAGCTGCCCGCGCGTTTGGAAATTTTGACCTCTTCGCCGCCTTTGACAACGCGCACCATGGTGTGCAGCACATAGTCGGGGTAGCCTTGCGGAATGCCAACACCGGCGGCTTGCAGGCCTGCGCGCACGCGGGCAATGGTGCCGTGGTGGTCGGTGCCCTGAATATTCACCACCCTCTCAAACCCGCGCTCCCACTTGGTGATGTGGTAGGCCACATCCGGCACAAAGTAGGTGAAGGTGCCGTCGCTCTTCTTCATCACGCGGTCTTTGTCGTCGCCATATTCGGTGGACTTGAGCCACAGCGCACCGTCTTGCTCGTAGGTTTTGCCGGCGGCCTGCAGGCGCGCCACCGCATCGGCCACCTTGCCGCTGGTGTACAGGCTGCTTTCTAGGTAGTAGTTGTCAAACTGCACCGCAAAGGCCTGCAGGTCCAGGTCTTGCTCATGGCGCAGGTAGGCCACGGCAAAGTTGCGGATTGACTCTGCGTCTTGCACATCGCCACTGGCGGTGAATTCGCGGTCGTCTGCCTTGACCGTTTCTTGAGCCAAAAAGTCGTTGGCAATATCTTGGATGTAGTCGCCGTTGTAAAACGCTTTGCTGGCAGGGTTGTCGGGGTCAGCAGGCCAGCACGCGTCGCCGGGCTTGAAACCCTTGGCGCGCAGTTGGGTGCTTTTGGTGAGCGTGTCGATCTGTACGCCCGCGTCGTTGTAATAAAACTCGCGGTACACCTGCCAGCCTTGGGTGGCAAACAGATTGCAAATCGCGTCGCCCAGCGCGGCCTGACGGCCATGGCCCACGTGCAGCGGGCCCGTGGGGTTGGCAGACACAAACTCAACCAGCATGCGCTGGCCGGTGGGCGCTTGCGTGCCAAATTGGGTGCCTTGGGCCAGCACCTGCAACACTATTTGCTGTTTGGCCTCGGGCTTGAGCTTGATATTGATAAACCCCGGGCCTGCAATATCTACGGCATCTACCCAGCGCACAAACACGGGCGCTGCCAACAAAGCGGAGCGCAGGTTTTCGGCGAGTTGGCGGGGGTTGAGCTTGAGCGGCTTGGCCAGCTGCATGGCGGCCGTGGTGGCTAGGTCGCCATGGGCGGCCACCTTGGGCGACTCAAACGCCGCTTTGGCACCCGCGCCGGGGGAAAGAGTGTCCAAGGCTTGGGCCAAGGCATGGAGCAGTTCAATTTTTACAGACAACATAGGGGCCATTTTACGGGGGCCATGCACCCCCTGTTGCTGCGGATGTCAGCCACATTGCCTTTTGGCGCGTTCTGTGCTGGAATCCTACGGCGATTCATTTGCAACGGCAGCTGTGCTGCCAACTCAACCTAAGGACTGACTAATGAAAAAAATGCTTACTCTTGTGGCACTGGGCCTGTCTTTGTCGCTGGGCGCGGCCCACGCCGCGGAAGAAAAAACCAAGCAACAAACCAAGATGGCCACCTGCAATGCAGACGAAAAAGCAAAGACACTCAAAGGCGATGAACGCAAAGCATTTATGAAGGAATGTTTGAGCGCCAAGCCAGAGGCCACCCCAGCAAGCGCTGCGTGCGAAAAATCTGCTGCCGACAAAAAACTGGCCGGCGCAGCCAAAAACAGCCATATCAAGAAATGCATGGCTGAGGCGGCTCCTGCGGCAGCACCCGCAGCCGCGCCCGCCGCCGCGCCTGCTGCGGCCACCACACCTAAAAAGTAAGCCCTGAGCCCCTAGCCTGCACCGCGTTGCCCTGCGGTGCAGGCTATTTTGTTTTTTGTAGCACTTGTGCCAACACCGGCGTGCTAGTCGCCACTGCGGCACGAAACGTGGCACGCAACTCTACAAGTTCCTCAGTGCTCTGCGCTGTAGTGCTAGAGGCTTTGAGCACCGCCTCGGCGCGTTTGGCCACCGCTTCCATATAACTGGCACCCACGGTGGCGCTCAGCCCTTTCAGGGTGTGCAACAAACGCGTAGCGGCGGGAAAATCCGACGCATCGAGCGCGGCATCCAGCAAATCTGCTTGCCCGCCCAACTCTGCTAAGTAGGCCTCCAAGATGGAGGCATAAAGTTCCATGTCGCCGCCCATGCGCATGGCCGCACCGCCTACATCCACTACATTCACATCTGGCAAGGTTAGTACGTCATACAGCGCTTGACTCGATGCGGTTACAGACACCATACGTTTTACCTCCATAGAAAGCTGTGCCGAACCATGTGTGCGCTTGGTGAAGTTAAGCAGCACCTCGATGAGGTGCGGCAAATCAAAGGGCTTACCCACATGGTCGTTCAT
>JBIIYT010000125.1:0-6873 GCA_044346675.1 Rhodoferax sp.
CTGATTTTTGATTGCGACGTGGGTGACGACGCACAGATCGACAAAATGTTTGCCGACCTGTCTACCCACTGGCCCAAGTTTGACGGCTTTGTGCACAGCATTGGCTTTGCGCCCCGCGAGGCCATTGCAGGCGATTTTCTGGAAGGCCTGTCGCGCGAAAACTTCCGCATTGCGCACGACATCAGCGCCTACAGCTTTCCCGCCATGGCCAAGGCCGCCATGCCGTACTTGAACGACACATCGTCGTTGCTCACACTGACCTACTTGGGTGCGGTGCGCGTGGTACCCAACTACAACACCATGGGCTTGGCCAAGGCTTCGCTAGAGGCATCGGTACGCTACTTGGCCGAAGCCGTGGGCGGACGCGGTATTCGGGTCAATGGCCTGAGCGCAGGTGCCATCAAGACTTTGGCCGCCAGTGGCATCAAAGACTTTGGCCGTTTGCTGGCCATATCGGCCAACGCATCGCCCCTGCGCCGCAATGTGACCATTGACGAGGTGGGCAATGTGGCGGCATTCTTGCTCAGCGACTTGGCCTCGGGCATGACAGGGCAAATCTCGTATGTGGACTGCGGCGTGAGCCAAACAGCGGTGGCAGTGGTTGAATCTGCTTGATGAATAAAAATAGCAAAAAGGGCCGTACCGGCCCTTTTTTACGCCTTGACGCAATCCGCGTAATAGTGCTTCTTGCCGTTAGCGTCCACCTCCTCCACCAAGCCGTGGATATCGGTTTCAAAGCCGGGGCACTTGGCATTGAACTCGCGTGAAAACTTGAGGTAGTCCACAATCTTCTTGTTGAACACTTCGCCCGGTATGAGCAAGGGAATGCCTGGCGGGTACGGCGTGACCAGCCCCACGGTGATGCGGCCTTCTAGATTGTCGATTTCTACCCGCTCGGTCTTGCGCAACGCGATGTGGGCATAGGCATCGCTGGGCTTCATGGCGGGAGTCAGGTCGCTCAAATACATGTCGGTCGTCAAACGGGCGATATCGTACTTGGCATACAGCGCGTGCACATGCTGGCACAAATCGGCCAGCCCCATCTGCTCGTAGTTGGGATACTTTTGGCAGAACTCGGGCAAGATGCGCCACATGGGTTGGTTCTTGTCGTAATCGTCTTTGAACTGCTGCAGCGCGGTCAGCATGCTGTTCCAGCGGCCTTTGGTAATGCCGATGGTGAACATGATGAAGAAGCTGTACAGGCCCGTCTTCTCTACCACCACACCATGCTCGGCCAAAAATTTGGTGACGATGCTCGCAGGTATGCCGGTCTTGGCAAACTTGCCGTTCAAGTCCATACCAGGCGTGACAATCGTGGACTTAATCGGGTCCAGCATGTTGAAGCCGGTGGCCATCTTGCCAAAGCCATGCCAGTTGACGCCTGCCTTGGCGTTCTTGGATTCGCCTTTGATGATCCAGTCGTCCGAGCGGCCAATGCCCTCCTCTGCCAACTTGTCTGGTCCCCACACCTTGAACCACCAGTCCTTGCCGTACTCCTCATCCACCTTGCGCATGGCACGGCGAAAGTCCAGTGCCTCGGCAATACTTTCCTCCACCAAGGCCGTGCCGCCCGGGGGCTCCATCATCGCAGCGGCCACGTCGCAGCTGGCAATGATGCTGTACTGCGGGGATGTAGAGGTATGCATCAAATAGGCCTCGTTGAACAAGTGCTTGTCCAACTTGACGGTTTGCGAGTCTTGCACCAAGACCTGGCTGGCCTGGCTGATACCGGCCAGGAGCTTGTGGATGGAGTGCGTGGCGTACACCATGGCATGCTTGGGGCGCGCACGCCGCTTGCCCATGGCGTGGTAGGAGCCATAAAAGGGGTGAAGGCGGCGTGGGGCAGCCAAGCCTCGTCAAAGTGCAGGTTCTCCACATAGCCGTCCAGCATGCCCTTGATGGTTTCGGTGTTGTACAACACACCGTCGTAGGTGGACTGGGTGAGTGTGAGCACGCGGGGCTTCACCTTCTTGGCATCCACACCTTTGAGCAAAGGGTTGGCCTGGATCTTGGCTTGAATAGCAGCAGGCTCAAACTCCTCTTTCGGAATGGGGCCAATGATGCCGAAGTGGTTGCGCGTGGGCTTCAAGAAAACGGGAATCGCCCCGGTCATGATGATGGAGTGCAGTATGGACTTGTGGCAGTTGCGGTCCACCACCACGACGTCCCCCGGTGCCACGGTGTGGTGCCAGACCATCTTGTTAGAGGTGGAGGTTCCGTTGGTCACAAAGAAGCAATGGTCTGCATTGAAAATGCGCGCAGCATTGCGCTCAGACGCGCCTACCGGGCCGTCATGGTCTAGCAGTTGACCAAGCTCTTCCACTGCGTTGCACACATCGGCGCGCAGCATGTTTTCACCAAAAAACTGATGGAACATTTGCCCCACGGGGCTCTTTAAAAAGGCCACGCCACCCGAGTGCCCGGGGCAGTGCCACGAGTAAGAACCATCTTCAGCGTAGTCGAGCAATGCCTTAAAGAACGGCGGCTGCACACCTTCTAGGTAGCTTTTGGCCTCGCGCAGAATGTGGCGAGCCACAAATTCTGGCGTGTCTTCGAACATGTGAATGAAGCCATGGAGCTCACGCAAAATGTCGTTGGGGATATGGCGGCTGGTTTTGGTCTCGCCGTACACATAAATGGGCACGTCCAAATTTTTACGGCGCACTTCTTCAATGAAGTGGCGCAGGTTCAGCACTGCCGGGTCTAGGTCGGGGCCAGGGGTGAACTCTTCGTCATCAATCGACAAAATAAAGGCGCTGGCACGGCTTTGCTGCTGGGCGAACTGGCTCAAGTCGCCGTAGCTGGTCACGCCCAGCACCTCAAAGCCTTCCGACTCAATGGCTTGCGCCAGGGCGCGAATACCCAGACCAGAGGTGTTTTCCGAGCGGAAATCTTCATCAATGATGATGATGGGAAAGCGAAACTTCATCGTACAACTCCAGCGACAAACCAAAAAATGCGCAAAAACGCACAAGCAGGCGCGAAGTGTACGGACTATTTGTGTACACCCGCTTGCACAGGGCCAGTTTTGAACCACAATGTGGCTCATTCAATACAAAGGGGATGCTTATGACCGAACCTACTATTTGGTGGCTGCTTGCAGGTGCCTTCGTCGTGGTGGAGCTGCTCACCGGCACGTTTTATCTGCTGATGCTGGCCATTGGTATGGCTGCAGCGGCAGTGGCAGCCCATTTGGGTGCCAGCTTGGTGGTGCAGATGGTGGTGGCCGCGATTGCCGGTGGCGGCTCGGTGGTGGCGTGGCACCTACGCCAAAAGGGCAACCGCAGCGAGCCCCCGGCCCAAGCTAACCCTAATGTCAATCTGGACATTGGCGAAACTGTTCAAATCAACGCGTGGAATCCAGACGGCACTGCCAGCGTGCAGTACCGTGGTGCCCATTGGACGGCCATACACCGCCAAGGGGTATCCCCCACACCTGGAACGCACAGGGTTGCCGAAATGGTCGGTAGCCGCTTACTTGTAGATAAAAGTTAAACAGGAGTTCTTATGAATATTGAAGTTGCGCTCGTCATAGTCGTCATTGCCTTTGTCTTTGTTACCCGCGCACTCAAAGTAGTGCCCCAGCAGCACGCTTGGGTGATCGAGAGGCTGGGGAAATACCAACGCACGCTCTCACCGGGGCTCAACATTTTGGTGCCGTTTGTGGATAAGGTGGCCTACAAACACATCTTGAAAGAAATCCCGCTGGACATTGCCAGCCAAGTCTGTATCACCCGCGACAACACCCAGTTGCAGGTGGACGGCATTTTGTATTTTCAGGTGACCGATGCCATGCGCGCCAGCTATGGGTCGAGCAACTTCATCGTGGCCATTTCCCAGTTGGCCCAAACTTCGCTGCGCTCGGTGATTGGTAAGCTGGAGTTGGACAAGACCTTTGAAGAGCGCGACATCATCAACTCGCAAGTGGTGGCCGCTATTGACGAAGCCGCACTGAACTGGGGCGTGAAGGTGTTGCGCTACGAGATCAAAGACCTGACGCCACCCAAAGAAATCTTGCACGCCATGCAGCAGCAAATTACGGCGGAACGTGAAAAGCGTGCCTTGATTGCCGCGTCCGAAGGCCGCCGCCAGGAGCAAATCAACATTGCCACCGGCGAGCGCGAGGCCTTTATTGCCCGCTCTGAAGGGGAAAAGCAAGCCGTCATCAACAAAGCCCAGGGTGACGCACAGTCCATCACCGCCGTGGCCGAAGCCACCGCCCAAGCCATTGAACGCATTGCAGCAGCCATACGCCAGCCTGGCGGTGCAGAGGCGGTGCAACTGAAGGTAGCGGAAAAAGCCGTAGATGCCTATGCGCGCGTAGCCTCTGATGCCACCACCACGCTCATTGTGCCCAGCAATATGACCGAGGTCTCCGCTCTCATCACATCCGCAATGAAGATGGTGACTTCTACAAAATAGTCTGAAGTGCCCCTCGTACGGGCATCCTCAAGCCAAGGCAATAAAAAAGCCCCATAACGCAATACGTTATGGGGCTTTTCAGTTTCTGGCGGAGCAGGCGGGATTCGAACCCGCGGTGGGTTTTACCCCACGCACGCTTTCCAGGCGTGTGACTTAAACCGCTCATCCACCGCTCCAGAGCCTACGATTCTAACCTGCCTTAAGCGCACTCGACGAAAGTGGCCATAAAAAAAGGGGCACCATTAGGTGCCCCTTTGAAGGGTCGTCAACTCAAGTAAAGCAGGTCAACTTGGCTTAGCGAATGACTGCCAGAGTTTCCAGCTTGCCAGCGCGCACCGTTTTCAAGGTCAGCGCACCGTTTTTGATGTCGCCTTTTTCGTCAAAAGTGATGGGGCCAGTCACGCCTTTGTAGTCAGCTGTAGCGGCCAACACAGGCAGGTATTTCGCTGGATCAGAAGAGTTGGCCTTCACCATAGCAGCGACCATGATCTTCACCGAGTCATACACGTAAGGTGCATACACTTGCACTTCAGCGTTGTACTTGGCTTTGAACTTGTCACGGAACTGGTCCATGCCAGCTTTGGCTTCGCCTTCTACGCCACCGGCTTCAGCACAGAACACTTGGTCATCGGCAATCGCGTCACCACCGAGCTTGATGAGTTCTGTAGAGCAGATACCGTCACCGCCCATGAATTTGGCTTTGATCCCCAAAGATTTCATTTGCTTAAGCATGGGGCCTGCAACAGCATCCATACCGCCGAAGAACACGACGTCAGGCTTCTTGCCTTTGATCGTAGTCAAAATGGAATTGAAATCGGTAGCCTTGTCGTTGGTAAACTCATTGGCCACGACCTTACCACCAGCAGCCGTTACTGCTTTAGCAAACTCTTCGGCTACGCCTTTTCCATAAGCGGTGCGGTCATCAATCACCGCAATGGCCTTACCTTTGAGCGTGCCTACAGCGTATTTACCGAGCGTGCCACCCAAATGGGTGTCGTCAGCCACCACACGGAAGGTGGTTTTGAAACCTTGGCGTGTGTAGGTGGGGTTGGTAGCGGAAGGGGAAATTTGAGGAATGCCTGCATCGCTATACAGCTTAGATGCGGGAATGGTGGTGCCAGAGTTCAAGTGACCAATGACGCCCGCCACTTTGGCATCCACCAGCTTTTGCGCCACGGCAGTGCCTTGTTTTGGATCAGCCGCGTCGTCTTCGGCCATCAACTCCAAAGTAACCTTCTTGCCGTCAATCATCACGCCTTCGGCATTGAGCTCTTCGATAGCCATACGGGCGCCGTTTTCATTGTCTTTACCCAAGTGGGCAATCGCACCACTGATGGGGCCAACGTGACCGATCTTCACCACCGCATTGGCGGCTACCGCTGGAGCAGCAGGAGCAGCAGCTGGGGCCGCAGCCTCTTCCTTTTTACCGCATGCCACGAGCAAGGTAGCCGCAGCCAACACCGTCAATGTACTTTTCATCTTGAATTGCATAAAAACTCCAATAGTTGAACCAAAGAGAACAGCGTGAATCGATTTATTCAGCACCCAGCACCTTACTCGATTTTTTAAAGTTCCACAGCAGGGTTATTACTGAAGATGTAAAAAATTAATGCGGCATTAGTCTTGCAAACGCTGAGCCACGTCAGACTGGTTTTCATGCTGAGACAGAACATCGTGCACTGTTTGGCGCACCATTGCTTCAAATTGGGGCACTAAACGCTGCATCACCTCTTGCACGACCCATTCTGGGTTCAACGGTGCGGCAGGGGCGCGCTCGGGCAGGCGCACCACTTCAGTCAATGTGGGCACATAGCGTGGGGGGGTAGGAGACGATGCCACAGCTTCAAGCCCTCAGTGCCAAGTCGTGACGCGCTAGGGTGTAGCCTAGCTGCGTATAGTGCTTCCAGCGCTGGCGCGCGATTGCACGATCTGCATCGTCGGTGCCAACAACCTCAATCAGCCGAGCAAATGCTGCGAAGCCTTCGGGCACCGTATCGGCCAAATTTACCAACACATCTCGGCAAGACTCACCCTGAACATTGGTGCTAGTCAAAATCACCGGCGTGTGTTTGGGTGCAGCCCCGGTCTGCGTAGCCACGGCATGGGGCAAAAATTCCGTCGGTGACATGGCCCACAGATCGGCGTCTAGGCGCGGCAAATCCACCTCATTGGTCACGACCACCACCTTGGCTCCTGCGCCCACTGCTTTGCGCAGCAAGCGGCACACATAGGCCACTTTGTCTGGCGCACCAAAATGAAACGCCACCTCGGTCACTTGGCGCTGGCCTTCGTCATCAAGTACTCCACTAGCAGGCTTACAGGGCGCCCCGTAGCGCCTTTAGCAGCGCCGCTCTTCCACGCGGTGCCCGCAATGTCCAGATGCGCCCAAGGGAACTTTTCAGTAAACCGCTGCAAGAATTTGGCCGCCGTAATGGCCCCGCCAGCACGGCC